>CALMBE010000759.1 GCA_937860165.1 uncultured Planctomycetaceae bacterium | reverse complement strand
CAGTTTTTATCGGAGTGTTGCAGCACTACCAGCAGATCAACATCAGAGTCAGAATCAGCTCGGCCACTGGCATGTGAGCCAAACAAGATGACTTGCTGCGGTTCAAACTGAAGAGCGATTTGATCCACAAATTCTTTGATTCGAGCGATTGCTACCATTCTAAGGACACTCCAAGAAAAACGGTTGATACCGTCATTATCGCCGACGCGGAGACGATTGCCAAGTAAGGATTCGAGGTAGTTGTCCCCCGCCGCTTGCGGCTTAGCCTCAGTGTCTCACAGCAGCGTATCCAACTCATCCACCAGCGATTCAAACCGCGCCAGCGCCGTCTCGACCGGGGTGGGTTGTTCCATGTCGACTCCGGCGTCGCGCAAGAGATCGAGGGGGAACTTCGAGCAACCCCCTTTGAGGAACGACAAATAATCATCGAGTTCCCGCGGGCCACCCCCCAGCACGCGCTCCGAGAGGGCAATCGCCGCCGACAGGCCGGTCGCGTACTTGTACACGTAAAACGCCCGATAAAAATGCGGGATCCGTAGGCATTCGAGGTGCAATTGGGGGTCGATCACAAAGTCCGGACCAAAATAATCCGCTAACAGCTTCCCATATTCGTTTTTGAGGCAGTCGATCGTCAGCGGTTCGCCCCCCTCGGCCAAGGCGTGAATAATTTTTTCAAACTCGGCGAACATGGTTTGTCGGATGATTGTGCCACGGATGGCATCGATATCGCGGTTCACAAGATACGCCCGTTCGGCATCGGTGTGGGCTTCGTCGAGCAAATGCCGACTCAGCAATTGCTCGTTAAAAGTGCTTGCCACTTCCGCGACAAAGATTACATAATTGTAATACTGAAACGGTTGATGTTTCGAGGAATAATAACTGTGCATCGAGTGCCCCGCCTCATGCGCCAAAGTAAAGACGTGGTCGAGCACCGTGGGCTGGTAATTCATCATGATGTAGGGGGCCCCGTCGAACGACCCGCAACTAAACGCCCCGCTCTGCTTGCCGCGATTGGGATACCGATCGCACCACCGGTCACTCGTGAGCCCACGTTCGAGCACGCTCGTGTATTCCTTGCCTAAGGGCGCGAGTGAGGCCATCACCGTATTGACCGCCTGTTGCCACGTTCGCCGTTGATCCAGATCGCTGAGAATCGGCACGTAGGTGTCGTAGTGGTGGATGTCCTTGAGCCGCATCTTGCGGCGACGCAAATCATAGTACCGATACAAGGCGGGCAGCTTCCCGCGCACGGCACCGATCAAATTGTCGTACACTGCCAGCGGCACGTTGTCGCGAAAAAGGGAAGATTCGATCGCGCTCGAATAACCGCGGGCCTTGGCGTAGTAGACATCGCACTGCACGGACCCGCTCAGCGTGGCGGCCAGGGCGTTTTCGTGCGATTCGTACACGCCGTAATACTGGTGAAACGCCCCGCTCCGGACCGTCCGCTTGGGGGCATGCAGGAGTGCCGAATATGAGGAGTGCGACAACTCGACCAACTCGCCGCTTTCGTTTTTGATCATGCCAAATTTGAAATCGGCATCGGTCAACTGCCGAAACGTGTGGTTGGCCGTCTCAGACATCTGGCTCTGCATGGCGAGCAGTTTTTCCTCGGCGTTGGAGAGCGTGTGCGGCCGATAGCGGACCATCCGCTCGAGCACGAGTCGGAACGGAGCGAGCGATTTCGACTTGAGAAACTCGCTGAGTTTCTTCGCGGGGATCGCCATAATCTCGGGGCGAATGAAACTCGCCGCCTGACCGGCCTCGCTGGCCGCGTGTTGAAAGCGACCCACCATCCGTTGGTATTCGCTGTTGGCCGTGTCTTCGGTGCTTTTGAGAAAAGCGTAGGTGCTGATGCGTTCGCCCTGGCGGTCGAATTTCGTATCAAACTTAAAACACTCCGCGATACGCTCGGCACCCGACCCCAAAGTCCCTTGGTACTTCGCATACTGGGGGATCAGCTTTTCCCAGGCGCGGAAGTCCTTTTCCCAGGCTTCGTCATTCGGATACAGCGAACCAAGGTCCCAAGTATCGGCAAGTTTGACTTTGCTGCGCAGTGGAAGGGTCGATAGTTTCGGAAGTTTCTTAGTAGCGGTCATAGTGGATCAATCGATAGTTGTCAGTGGTCCTTTGTCTGTCGCTTGCGGTTTAGCGCGTTTCACTCCGGGGACTAACGTCCTCCGGCTCGCCTGATTTTTTTATTTCTTCACATCAACAATCACACATCACACATCCAACATTCTCCCAGCCCCCTCTTACCACCGAAAGACCACCGTACCCCAGGTGAGACCCGCACCGAAGCCCGACATCAAAACGGTTTGCCCCCGCTTGATCTTGCCGCTGCGCAAAGTTTCGTCGAGGGCGATCGGAATGCTGGCCGCCGAGGTATTGCCGTAGTGATCTAGGTGCATGACGACCCGCTCGCGGTCGATCCCGAGCGAGTTGACGGCGGCATCGAGGATGCGAACATTTGCTTGGTGAAAAATCCACCAATCAACTTGATCCAGCGTCAACCCAGCCGACTCGACCGCTCGTCGCGAGACTTCATCCACCAGCCTGACGGCCCACTTGAAGACCGGCTTGCCGTCCATTTTCATAAACCAATCATCGGGATCATAGGGTTTCGCCACCCCGCCCGTATTGCGACACAGCAAGTCGGCCCCCGAGCCATCGGCACCCAGTGTCAGCGACAGGGCTCCTTGTTCGCTGCTGGCCGGTGCCAGAATCACGGCCCCCGCGCCATCGCCAAAGAGCGGATAAGTTTTAATGTCCTCGGGATCGACAATTCTCGAATTCGTATCCGCCCCGATCACCAGGGCCCGTTGGCTACAACCTGTTGCCACGAATTGCATCCCGGTGATGAGCGCGTAAGCAAAACCCGAACAGGCAGCATTCAAGTCGAACGCACCACAGGCCAGTCCCAAACGCTCTTGCACCGCGGTTGCCGTGGCGGGCACTAAGCGATCGGGCGTGAACGTGCCCAAGACCAACAGATCGATTTCACTCGGCCCGACACCAGCGCGTTCCATCGCCCGTTCGGCGGCTGCGACTGCCATGTCGCTGGTCATCATCTCCGGCGGAGCGTGACGACGTTCACGGATCCCGGTCCGCTGGACGATCCACTGGGCATCGCAACCGAGCGAAGCCAGGTCTTCGTTCGTCACCACCTTGTCCGGCAAGAAACTTCCCGTACCCACGATCTGAATACCCATGAGCTGCCGTACGGGGTAGTTCCGTAGCGGAATGGGAGAAACGCTCATCGTAGGATACCTTTAAGCTGATGTGCCGCGGCCTTTCGGGTGCGGGCGCGTTGAAGCGGGTGGCTCAGCGGTAAATCGTACCAGAAACGGAGCAAATTGAGCAGCGGTAGCAGTTCGTGGTCAGGCATCGCCGCTTGCGGTTGAGCGCTCCCGCAGGCAATTCAAGCCGCCGGCCTCCCCGTGGAGCGGTAGACGAGAGCATTTCCCACTTTTCCCACCATTTGAATTGCACCGGTCTCCCGCAGGCAGTAGGCAATCCGCTGGGCGATCCCCCGTTGGATTTTGAGCGACTCGGCCAAATGTCCGGTGTGGAATGTGGCGGGGAGCTCTCGGGGCAACAGCTTGCGGAGATCGGCCAGTTTGCGAAACCGATGGGTGGCGACGATCCGCACCAACTGTTGATCGGCGATCTGAAAATCTCCTGCCCGCCGCCGCCGGCGTTTTCCATGCCCCGGGTAGCGAGTTTCCTCCACATCGACCAGGGCCACTTCGAGCGTCAGCCGCTCGTGGGGAAATACCCGCGTGAAGTAGACCAACTCCTCGAACAGGTCGTAAATTTGCCCCCGCTTGGGACTCATTCGCCGACTCACTTCCGTACCGTTTTTCTTGTCGAGTTTGATCAATACCTTCGAGGCCAGGATCGGTTTCACGACCGTCACTTTATGTTCCATCAGCAGCGCGGCAATCTTGTCCCGAATGGCGGCCAGCGAGCCGTGTTGAATCTCGATCAATCGCCCCCGCGATACGGCATCGATGCGGTACCCATCGCACACGACTTCCTGTCGCGCGGCATCGGGTGCGTAATGGGCCTTGAGTTGGCGGTGGAGCGATGTTTCCATCCAAGAATTATCCTACCCGCCGCTTGCGGTTTAGCACGACTCGATACCAAAATCCCGAATCGTAAGCAGAGTTGTCAGCTCGTAACCACGCGCGGCAAAGGCCTCGCGGCCCCCCTCGAGTCGGTCGATGATGGCCAAGACCCGCCGCACCTTCAGCCCAACAGCTTCGCAGTGTTCGATTGCCTTGAGCGACGACCCGCCGGTGGTAACCACATCTTCGACAATCACCAGACTTTCCCCGGCCTCGAAGGGACCTTCGACATGTTTGCCCAAGCCATGGCCCTTGGGTTCCTTGCGAACCATCACCCCCCGCAGCGGAATTTCTTGAATGCCTGCCAGGGTGAGGATTGCCGCTGTGATCGGATCGGCCCCGATGGCCATCCCGCCGACAAGTTGCGGTAGATCGTCGCCGAGTAGTTCGAGCATTCCGGCGCCGATCAAACGAGCACCCCGCGAATCGAGCGTCACTTGCCGACAATCCAAGTAATAACTGGCCTGCTTGCCCGAAGCCAACGTGAACTCCCCAAACTTGAGCGCCCGCTCACGAACCAGATCAACAAGTGCCTGTCGGTCGTACATGAATTAAGAGGTTTCTACAGGAGGTAGCAGAGAATACCAGAGATTACAATGATTTGTATTCCCGGACACACTAAGTTAGCCGGCATCGTTCCGATGCCGCTGAACCCCGGCACCGGAACGATGCCGGCTAACACGGTGCACAGATTACACTCAGCAGCAATTTCAAACAAGTATCGGTGACTTGCTGGTTGATCGTAGTGGTGGCTTCTAGCCGCCACATTATTCCGATAAATGGCGGCTGGAAGCCACCACTACAAATATCTTCTTCACCGGCGGATGATGACTTGCGAGCCGAGGGTCAGGATATTGTAAACATCGTCGACATCTCTGGCTTGAAGCTGGATCACGCGACCTGCCAGGTCGTTGCCGCTGGGTGTCGGAGAGATGCCCCGCAGAACCGTGACTTGGCTCACACCCGTCGTGGTGCTGGTCAGCAGAATGCTCCGTTCCTCGCCAGTCGATATTCCCGCCTGACTGGGAGTGCCCGCGTTGGCGGGAGTTAACAGTTTTTGATTCACCGACCAGTAGCCTTCCTCGATCGAAGAAAGTGGGTCGATGTCGATATCGAATTGGCCCGCATACCGTCGATCGAGCATCATCACAAGTTTCCGTTTGCCCAAATCGATCCGTGCCGAGAAGGGTCCACGCACGACTTTGAGTTGTTGCCCCGGCTGAACAGCGTCCGGATTACTCAAACCGTTGATCTTAGCCAAGAGTTGCCAGGGTACATTATACTGCCCGGCAATGTCTTCCAGGCTTTCGCCCGGCTTGACCAGATAGGGTGGTTCGAGGCGATGTTCGGTCGAATAGATCACACTTCCCGCTAGTTGCCCCAGCAGCTCTTGAACTTCGGTAGCCTCGGCCGTGGTCAGCGAGGGATCGCCATACCAATCCGAGAGCATGAGCAAAGCCTGGGCGAGCTCGCCCCGATCAAGGGCTCCTTGCACGGCCAACCGCGTGGCTGAGTACAGCGAAGTCTGATTGGTGCTGGCTGCCGCCGGTGGGAATGATTCCGTCGCCGACGCAGGGTTTTGAGTATCGAACGGCGAGGCAGTGGCCGCTTTGCTCGGAGCGGGTTGCGAAGCCAAAGGAGTTGAATTACTTGCCGAAGGCGATGTCCGCAAACTATTTGCTGGTGGCGTGGCTTCCTGGGCCAGTTTCACTGCGGCGGCCGTGGTCGCTGCGGTCGTAGCGGCGACTGCCGCGGACCGAGGTATCGCCGGCAGCGGAGGCAAATCAGGTGTTTCGCCAAGCGGCTGCGAAGTAAGTGGAGCGGCTTGGGTCGATGGTGTATTGAACGCGGGTGGAGCGGTCAACTTGGGGGTCGTCTTGGGTGCGGCAGTGGCCACACCCATCGCGGGAGCGGAATTCGCAGGTGGCTGAAATGCCGGGGGTGCTTCGCTCATGGTTTGCGCATTGTAAGCAGGCGCGGTCGCAAACGGCTGGGGGGACCCAAAGCTGGGCGCACTAGAATCTTCTTCACCCGAGGCGGTGCTCGCCTCAAAGGAAGATTCCGACGGGAACTCGGGATCGCCGATCTCGAGTTCCGCATCCAAGTTCCAACCCACGGCATCCTCGGGGACGACCGGCTCGGTCTCGTTGATTTTCATCCACAAGAACAACCCGACGATGCCCAAGAAACCAATCGTGACTACAGGACGAAGCGAATTCACGGCTTGCTCTCCATGACAAGCTGAAACCTGTGATGCGAAATACCCACTTGGAATCGCACCACCCGACTACATTTAACGCCTGCTGCAACGCTTTCGCGTCAACAGCACTCGGGATAATAGGTAAACCACCCGACACGGGCCAGATCATTCTGAGCCGATGCAATCCGCTGATTTGAAGAGTGCTAGCACAATCCCGAATAAAGTAGCAGGCCTAGCCGGAGGCAAGCTTGCCTCCGGGGCCGATCAGTTTTTCAAGATGAGGGTGCCATG
>CALMBE010000758.1 GCA_937860165.1 uncultured Planctomycetaceae bacterium | reverse complement strand
TGCTTGCTCGGCGATACCATGCCCACGCCGGAGTACCAGCGTGGGCATGGCACCCTAAAATCAAGTTGCGACAAAGCACTACCACAAGATGGCACACCCAGGAAACCACCCGCAGTGTGCTCCGAGACGGATCGCTACCGGTGATTCGCGGGGCTTTTCGTTGGTGGAGCTTCTGGTAGTCATCGCAATTATCGCGGTGCTCGTGGGATTTCTGTTGCCGGCGATTCAGTCCGCGCGGGAATCCTCTCGGCGGAGTCAGTGTACGAACAATCTCCGCCAGCTCGCCCTAGCGATGCACAACTTCGAGTCCTCCGTGGGCCACTTGCCACCGGGATCGACCGCGCAACCCGACCCCAGGGATGCGGCCACTCCACACACCTTTTATCGTTGGTCCACCTTGGCACATGTGCTGCCCCACTTGGAGCAGCGGGATCTGCTGGCGGAACTCGATCTTTCGTTGCCGATGTATCGCAAGGATTTTTCTATTCCCCCCGAGAATCGAACCCCCCTGGCGGTGTTGTTGTCGGGGTTCTTGTGCCCCAGTGATCTGGGAGACCGAGTCAACTCGCTGTTCGGTCCCACGAACTACGCGGTTTGCACAGGAAGTGGCAACGACGGTGGTTCGCCGTTTACGGCCGATGGCGTGTTCTTCATCAATTCCGAGGTTCGGCTGGGGGATATCGGAGATGGTGCTAGTCACACGCTCTTAGTTTCAGAATGCCTGCTGGGCCAACCGGTGGCACCCTCCACGGCCCGATCAGAAATTGACGAGCGGTTTGTCTACACATTTGCCTCGGCGGCACCCCTCACCCAGGCATCGTGCGATGGGTCGGCACTGTTCAATTTCACGGACCCACCTGGCTTCTCGTGGGCCAATGGCGAGTTTCGCTCGGCACTCTACAACCATTACCGACCCCCGAACTCGGTGGAGTTCGATTGCGTGTCGGCCAAGTTAATCGCCCCGATCACTGAGCGGTACGCGGGCTTCGGCTGGCGTTCGGCCCGCAGCCTGCACCCCCAGGGGGTCAATGCCGCACGGGTGGATGGTTCGGTCGCTTTCTTTGGAGACTCCATCGATCCCGCAGTCTGGAGGGCAATCTCGACCCGCCACGGCGAGGAAACGATTTCGCTGGAGTAGCGAGTTCGTCACCCAAGTCTGGCGACGAACACATAAGGAATAGAACGCGGATGAACACGGATTGTGTGAATATTCGCGGATTGAGAGATAGAAATTGCGGAACTTCGATTCATACCAACGATCCGTGCAAATCCGTTCGATCCGCGTTCATCCGTGGCCCATTCTTTATTTGAGAGCAGGCAGGCCGGAACAAGATACCCCGCAGTTCCGGCAGGTGTTGAAAAA
>CALMBE010000757.1 GCA_937860165.1 uncultured Planctomycetaceae bacterium | reverse complement strand
CCGACTGGGACCGCGAATATCTGACTTCCCCCCGTGATTACCCGGCACCCTGCCCATGGTGCAGCGGGCGACTCCACCATAGCCCCCAGTGCGATGAACTGCGGGCGGGCTGGGAAGTCTCGATTCCGTTTGGGAAGTGGAAGGGCAAGCCACTGTCGCAGGTCCCCAGTGACTATCTGGAGTGGCTGTTGGGCAACACGGATTCCATCGACGCAGAATTGCGGGATGCCATTCTTCGGAGACTGTCGGCATGAACAGCAACCATCCACGACAACGGCTCATCCCATTCGACGAAGCCTACACCCGTGCCCGCGAAACCCGTGCCGAGCGCTGCCAACGGTTGCTGAGCAAAGCACCGAAGCAACTCACCACGGCGGCAAGGTTGTTCGATGAGGCCGCCTACCGTGAGGCGACCGCGATTGCCCGGGGGCGACCCAGGATCAGCGGGTCCTTTTTGACAATAGGCAAGATAGGTCCACAACGAAAAGCACAGCGATGCGGTAAACTCGACCTACAACGAATCAAATGTTTGTTCCCAGTTTCCCCCAAGAAAAGGAGTGTTTGAAATGAGTGTAGCGACAATGAAGAAAGTGAAAGCGAGTGTACCCCTCAACAAGCCGGAAGCGATTCCCGCCAATCACCGATTGGCAATCGAGGCACCCGCCGACGGCGAACTAAGTCGCCAGAATCGGGAAGCAATCGAAGCCTACTGGCAGGACGTTGTTGCCGTTCTCACCGACGAATCCGAGTTGCTGGAAGATCGTCGCAAGCTGCTGGCCAGCGGCATGGATATGCCAGTGCGGCAAGTTCTCAACCAGTCGCACGAAATGCAGATGCGAAAGTCGATGATTGAAGATCGGCAATTAAAAGTGCTGATGCAGAAATTTGCTTTGGCTGCAAAGCTTCTCCCCGACTACAAACGCATCGCCGAAGAAAAGCGAATCGAAATGGAAGCTGCCATCGATGAGCAAGTCTCCCTACTCCGTGAAAGCGGCGTGTGCGAAATGAGCTGGGGCGCGATCCACGAAGGCACAGCTCAAAGGCTACGTGTGCTTGCTGCCGAGCGACCCGCGAGCCTTGCAGCTAGGGCGAAAATGAATGTTGCGGAAGGCGAGTTGAGCACGATGGAATCGTGGGGCGAAGTCGGAAAGCGTGGAATAAATCGCCAGACTAAAATCAGCATTCCATTTCCGGCATCGAAAGGCGACGAGGCGGTTATCGCACGACTCGCCGGTTTGGTTGATGCACCAGTTGTGAAGCAAAATGGCTGGCACGAAGAAACTGTTATACGCGGCCCCAGGCGGATTCCTACGGTAATGGCGACGCCAATCATGGGCCGACTCCCGACCGACGAGGAGCTGCTCAACATTGTTCAAATTCGTTGAACATAATTCCCCCCCTCACTACTCGAAAGGAGCATTTGAAATGAAACTCAAATTTCAGAAAGCCAGTTTCACGATTGGCAAGAAAGCCCGGAAGATTGAAAAGCGTATCGGCGAGCTGTCCAAAGCCGAAGTGAAGCTAACCCGGAAGGTAGGTTCGCACGTTGAAACCGTCAACACCGACGGCACGATTATTCGGTCCCTCGCAGTAAAGCCGAAAGCAACTCCCACGAAGGCCACGGCGAAAGTGCCGATGGGGAGAAGCGTTTGCGTCCTCAACTCCAAAGGCCAGCAAGTCGGCTACATGACACCACCCGCGGCGGCGTTTTGTGGTCACCCGACCCTAGGGCGAGCGACGGCGGGCAGTTTCACTAAGACCGTGTATCCCTGCTAACTCTTTGTGGCTGACGGTGGAGCTGCAAAGCGTCGAAGCCGTTAGTCATTTCACCCCCTGGAGCCCTGTTTTGGTTGGGCTAGTGGGCGTGCTGGATTACCTCATCTAGCACGTCCCCCAGGGGTTTTTACTCTCTCACTCGAAAGGAAAAAACAATGAATCCAATCACGGGACCAACTACGCTTCACGTCATTACGGCCATCAACTACGCGGGCGAAAATGTTTGCATCAATCGCCACCGCCAAGTTGTCCCCAGGTCCGAAGCGGCGGCGTATGGCATCCGATCAGTGATTGCCCAAGTCGCAAGCGATGCCGCAGGCGGGAAGATTCCGGGTGTGCGGCCCGAGAGCGTCCAGCATCGCACGATTTTGCGGGGCACCGGAATTCCTTGGTAGAGGCCGTGGATCCTACCCCCGACGAGATCCGCAAGTTGTGCCGGGAGATTCAAGAGAGATCGAGCGTCCGATTGCGATTGGAGTCCTCAAGATTAAGGCCAAGATAGGGGAGCTGCTGCCAGCCGGGAAGGGAGGACGGGGGAAAAAAA
>CALMBE010000756.1 GCA_937860165.1 uncultured Planctomycetaceae bacterium | reverse complement strand
GGAAGAGTACGAGTACGAAGACGAAGACTCCGAGGATGAAGAGGAAGAAGATGAGTACGAGTACGAAGATGAAGCCGAAGAAGAGGAGGAAGAAGAAGAAGAGGCTGAAGACGAGTTAGAAGAAGACGAGTGGGAAGAAGTCGATGAAGATTCCGCGAGCGATGAGGAAGAAGAAGAGGAAGAAGAAGAAGAAGAAGAGGAAGATGATGAGGAAGATGATGAGGAAGATGATGAGGAAGAAGTCGAGTACGAATACGAGGACGAAGAAGAGGAGTGAACCGACCTGCTAGCGGTTGGTTTAGCTCTCGATCTTAAAAAGCCTGCGGAGGGCTTCCAGCAGGCCGTGGTGCGTGCCGCTTTGCGAGGCGTCGCGCAAGGATTCCAGGGGCGAGTGCAGGAGCTTGTTGACCAAGCGATCGGCAAATTGCCGGATTTCTTGCTTCGACGTTTCATCCAGTTGTGGCAGCCGGTTAAACAGCCGCTCGAGTTCGGCTTCCTTAGGCCGGTGCAGGCCCTCGCGCAACTCTGTGATTACCGGGGCCGAGGCCCGCAGATGCGTTTCGGCTACAAACCGCACCGTTTCTTCTCGGATGATTTCCTCGGCTGCCGGCAAGGCCGCGGCCCGCGAGGCTTGGTTCCGCTGACAGGCTTGGTGCAAATCGTCGAGCGAATACAAATACACTCCCAACTCATCGCCGATTGCTGGGTCGAAATCCTTGGGCACCGCCAAATCTAAAATCACCAACGGACGCTGGTGACGCCGGGGCGAGATTGCCGTGGCAAACTCGGCGGCGGTCATGATCGGTTCGCTGGCCGACGTGGTGCTGATCGCAAGGTCGGCCTTCACCAGTTGTTCAGACAATTCCTCCCAGGGGTGGACCTTTCCCCCGTATTTCTCGGCGAGCAGTTCGCCCCGTTCCCGACTCCGATTCACGACATGAATCCGGGGACTCCCAGAGTCCTGCAAGTAGCGGAGCGTTTCTTCGGCCATCTCGCCAGCGCCGGCCACCAGCACATGTTTGTCATCGAAGGTTTCAAACACGCAGGTTGCTAATTCCGAGATGGCCACGCTGGCCACACTCACGCGATGGCGGTGCAAGGTCGTTTCCCCCGCCACCCGTTTGGCGGCTCGCAGGGCAGCTTGAAACAACCCATTCAAGCGTGGTCCAGCGGCGTTCATAGTTTGGGCACTTTGAAACGCGCGCTTCACTTGGGACAGAATCTGCGATTCCCCCACCACCATGCTGTCCAGGCTCGCCGTCACACGGAACAGATGTTCGGCCACTTCCCGGTCAGCAAGCGTCATGATCTCGGGCCCGATATCTCCCGGAGCCAGGTGATGAAACCGGGCCAAGGCAGCCACCAACGACTGCGAGTCCGGGGTGTTTTCTTCCGCTGCGGCGTAAAGTTCCACTCGATTACAAGTGGACAGCAGGGCCAGTTCCGTTCCCGGCAGATCGACCCGCCATTGCTTCAGGGCTTCGGCAACTTGTTTGTCGTCGAACGCCAATCGTTGGCGAAGATCGAGATTCGCTTCTCGATGTGTGCAGCCCACCATGCGGAGTTTCATTTCTCACCTCCGCGCAGTAGGGTTTGCGGAGCGATACGCTCAACGGAAGTTGCCTCGGCAGTGCCATACGGTTGATGAAATCGATCGCCCCACAACACCGCGGCCAGGACCAACAAGAGAAACCCAAAGGCGGCCATCGTGAGATAGGCCACCTTGCGACCCTGTCGAGCAGCGGGATAAACCCGGCGAAACACTTCGGCCACCAGGAGCCACGCCGTCATGGCGGCTAAACTGATGACGACCGGGTCCGTCCACGAGAATTTCAGCGTCGATCCTTTTTGAGCCAATCGGGTAATGATTCCCGACAGCAACCCGCCGCACATCATCAGGGTGGCCATTCCCAGGGCGCGACTGTTGGCGTGTTCGAGCCATTCCAGGCTGGGAAGTTTCAATCCAGTTGTCGGCAGTCGCTTGAGTTTGAGTCGACGGCTTTGCAGCAAATACATGAGCCCGGCAAGAAAACCGACCAAGACGGCCACGGTTCCCACGAGCAGAAACAGGCCATGCACAATGCCCCACACCCGCGGGGCCTCGAAACTCACTAAGGGTTTCGCCGGGGCGAGCGTCGCTGCCCCAATGAGGGACAACACCCCCGGCAAGAGAAACAATCCTAACGACTTGCTGGGGTAGTAAAACCGCGCTGCGAGATACACCACGGCCAAGACCCAGGCAGCCAACAGGAACCATTCTTGTTGGCTAGCCAAGGGAGCGGCAGGTTGCTCGGCCACCCGGCGACCCAGATACCAAGTGTGGGCGACCAGCCCCGCCGCCGCGGCCAGTACTTCTCCCATCCTGCGAAACCGAACCGTGGCCCACAGCCCCGACAGCTCCAGCGCAAGCGCCACCGCATAGCTCGCCGCGAAACAGATGATATTGATGCCGGAGTCCATGAGGCAAAAATCGGTGTGCGATAATTAAAAGAAACCAATGCCCAGGCGGTCGCCAACGCCCAGGCGTTGCAACCCCGGGGCGTTCGGGTGATTCTCAATCCTCTTCCAAGCCGTATTCCTTCAGTTTCTTGTGCAGCGTGTTACGGTTGATTCCCAACCGGGCGGCGGCTTTGATTTGCACGTTGTCGCAGCTTCCCATCACCTGGGAAATCACCTCGCGCTCCACCCGATCGACGATGCGACTATGCAGATCGCTCGACGTTTCGTCGGCCGCACCGAGCCCCACTTGGACGAGCTCCTCGGTGAGCGATTGGAAATCCAGAGGCCGGCGACCCACCGCCCGCGGCGACTTGCCGGTAATCACGATTTGCGGCAACAGATCAAGCGTCAATTCATCCCCGCTGGCCATCACCACGGCACGCTCGACGTAATTTTGCAATTCCCGGACATTCCCGGGCCAAGTGTAGCGCTGCATGGCCTCCATGGCGCGGGGATCAAGGTGTACGACGTAGCGGTCATTCTGTTCATTGTAGATGCTCAAAAAATGCGTGACGAGCTCGGGGATATCTTCGGGCCGCTCGCGGAGCGGGGGGAGATAGATCGGCACGACATTCAAGCGATAGTACAAATCCTCGCGAAAACTCCCCTCCTCGGCGAGGGTGAGCAGGTCTCGGTTGCTGGCCGCGATGATCCGGCAATCGACCTGCAAAGTCTTGGTGTCTCCGACCCGCTCGAACTCGCGCTCCTGCAAGACGCGGAGCAGCTTGACCTGCAAATGGAGTGTCGTGGAGTTGATTTCGTCGAGAAAAATAGTTCCCTTGTGGGCAGCCTCGAAGCGACCCGTGCGATTGTCAATGGCCCCGGTGAAGGCCCCACGGACGTGGCCAAAGAGCTCGCTTTCGAGCAAATTTTCGCTCAAGGCCCCGCAGTTGACCCGCACAAAAGCCCGCTCGCGGCGTTGGCTGAGCTCGTGAATCGCATGGGCGATTAACTCCTTACCTGTGCCGGTTTCGCCCAGCAGCAACACCGAAGCCTGCGACTTGGCCACCTGGGCCGTGATCCGATAGACCTCAGCCATGGCCGGCCCCGAACCAATGATGTCCCGCAGCGGATTCGCGGCCAGGTGAGGTTCGAGTTGGTTCGACGAATACTTCATCAGGGCCGAGGTTTGCGGAGTGCAGTCTGTTGACCGATGTGGGGTAAAGTCACTATTTGTGGTTCGAGGACTTGTGTTCGATCGCATCGAGCAGCTTGCCCAACACGGCCTGCGTGTCGGCGTCTGCTGTTTCGCTCGCGTTGTAGCGGTCGTATTGCTGGGCAATTTCAGCAGCCGTCAACAAACAACCAAATCGCTCGCAGCTTGTGGCAAAACCCTCTGCGGCGGCTTGGCGAATCTTGATTGACTGGGTATGCAAACTGGCGATTTCGGCCAATGTCCGCTGGCTGCCAGCGGTGCCAGCCGCAGCGAGCGCTCGGAGCGAGATTTCCGTGAACTGCGGATCGTAAACAATTTGTTCCAGCAACTCCGATCCCCGCAGGAGCTCGTCGTACGGCCCACCCTCGCCCAGGAGTTGGCCGATCCACTCGAGCGCTTGTTTGGCACGTTTGGCTCGGACTTCGGCTGTCGGCTGCGAATCAGCCAGGGTGTTGAGTCGATCCACGAGCGATTTCATCGCCTCGGGATTGTGGGGCCGCGCGGTCGAGAGCAGGTAAGGATCGGCGGCATCCAGTTTTTCGCCCAAGGCCAAGTCTTCGCCGCCGCACAACACGGCAATCGGTGTGTGAGCTAGTCTCGGTTGCGACCGCAATTGATACAGCACCTCGCGGAGCAGCGGTCGGCCGATATCGCTATCGACCAGGATCAACGCGATGCGCGGCGCGGCAATCGCCGCGCGCACGAGTTCGATTCCGGCGAATGTGGGCGTCGCATCGTAGCCAAGTTCACGCAGTCCACCGGCCCAATCGTCGGCGTGCGGTCCATCGGGGGCCCCCACAATCGCCTGCAAATTGCCCGCCCCGGCCGCAAAATTCCAGAGGGCAACCGGGACCTGGCTTGCGCCGGGGAAGCTCGCCCGAGGGTGAATCGCTTGGATCGCTTCCAAGGCGGCAAATTGAACATCGGGATTCGGATGGGCCACTCCCCGGGCCAAGGGAGAGGTCACGCTGTGGCCGACTAAGGCTTCGATTTCCGCCCGTTTTCCCAGTAATTTCGCACAGGCAATGGCTCCCCCCGGATAGTTTTTTTCCAAGGCCTGAGCCAGGGCCGCACTCAATTCACTCGACGGAAGTGACTCGGCCAATTGCATGATTTCAGGGCTCGCGGTCTGTCCCCCCACGTGCGCTGCTTCAATTCCTGACAGGATCGCCAGTTGGCGATCCGTAGTCGAAGCGTTCGGCAAGGCGAGGAAAATCTGACTCAACCGCGCTCGAGCGAGCGACTTCCGCACATCAGCCGCAAGCTCCAAGCGTAGGATCGATTTTTTTGCGGGGTCGAACGACCACCACGAGTTCGTTTCACCTGTAAAGGGGTCCGAGGAGATGCCCGCTTCCAACCGCTCCAATTCACGCTTGACCGTGACGAATGCGTCCGCGGGGTTCGGCATTCGCAGGTCCATCTTCAATAGCGCCCCCTGGGCCGCGGCGACCACTTGGACTTCCGAATCACCACCGACGGCAAGCGTTGCCAGCCAAGGGACCGCATCCAGCAACTGCAAATGTCCGGCCAGCTCGACCATGTCACGGCGGAATTGCCCACGACCCTCGGCCAGTCCAGCAATCACCAACGGGTTCACCAGCGGCCGCATCTCGGCTAATACCAACATCAATGCCGCTCGCTTTTCCTTTTCCGTGGCCGATGCTAATTGGTTCAGGCAGGCCTCGGCGGCGGGCAAGCCAGTGGCTGCCAAATCAATGCGGGCCGCAGCGCGCGTCGCGGGGGAGTCGCTGGTAAGGTCGGCGATGAGCTGCGTGAGATGCTCGGGTTTGGCGGCTTCGGTTGCGGCTGCCTCGAGGCATGTTTCGGCAAATTCTCGGGCCCCCGCCAAGTTTTCAGTCCGGGCCAAACTCAACAGCCGCGCTGTCCCGTGTTGGCGAACGATGGCGGCCTGTTGTGCGGAAGTGAGCTTCTCCTGGGCAAGTGGTTTGAACAACTCGGCAGCAATCGCCGGTTCTCCTAAGTCCAGAAGCGTCAACACCGCCGTCAGTGCGTCCCCCGGTTCATCGCGGGGCATCTCCAAAATCGCAGCGACTGCGGGGCTTTGTTTAGCAGATTCGACGAGGGAAGCAGTCTCTTCTTGCGCCACAGAAAATGAACACGCCAGTGCGCTCGCCACACAGCAAATAGATAATGCCCAAAGTCGCAAGGGAAAAAGCTCGCCGCGAATAGTGTTTACAAGTTTCATGTGGACGATTCCAACTGAATTTCAAAGGTGCCGTACTTCGTAAGTCCAAAAAATCCGTGACAATCCGCCTAAGCTGCGTTCATCCGTGTTCCCATTTCCTAACTCTGAACTCCGTTCGCATCCATCGCCAATCGTTGCCGCCAATTCGCAACCTGCTGTGCGACCAGCGCCGGAGCCGTCGAACCAACGCTCTTAAAGGCTTCCAGAGCTTGTTTCGCTCCCAGCACGTTGAACACTTTTTCGTCGAGTGCTGCGTGCGCTTGCTGGAATGTTGCCAGGGGAAGTTCCGCTAACGGCTTGCCCAGCTTCATCGCTTGCGACACCAGCTGGCCAATGATTTCATGGGCCGTCCGTTGGGGTATCCCCTGGGTGATGAGGGTTTCCATGAGGGTCGTCGCGTCGAGATATCCCAACTCCAGCCGCGCGGCAATCGACGCCCGTTGCAGCTCCGCCCCGGCCACCATCGCCGCAGCCAGTTCCAGGCACCTGCTGACGGTGTCGTACGAGTCGAAGATCCGCTCCTTGTCTTCCTGGAGGTCGCGGTTGTAAGCCAGGGGCAAACCCTTCACCAGCACCAACAACGCCTGCAAATTTCCCACCACTCGGGCTGTCTTCCCGCGCGTGAGCTCCAAGACGTCAGGATTGATTTTCTGGGGCATGATCGACGAACCCGTGCAATACGCCTGCGGCAAGCGAATAAAATCGAACTCGCTCGTCGACCACAAAATCCACTCCTCGGCCCAGGTGCTGAGGTGTTCGGCGATCAGGGTCAGCCCAAAGGCAAACTCGATCACAAAATCTCGGTCGCTCGAACTATCGAGGCTGTTGGCCACCAAACCCGCGAACCCGAGCAGCTCGGCCACCATTTGCC
>CALMBE010000755.1 GCA_937860165.1 uncultured Planctomycetaceae bacterium | reverse complement strand
TTTCACTTTGGGGTGCCATGCCCACGCCGGTACGCCGGTGTGGGCATGAGAATCTTCGAGCAAACATGGCCTCGGCGGTATTCCGCCGAGGCCATGGCACCCCCCATCTTGAAAAAGCGTTCGGCCCTGTGGTGCAAGCAGGTGAGCTTGCATGCCCCAGCTAATGGGGCGAGCAATTCACCCTGCGACACTCGGGTGTTCCGTTGGTGGAAAAACCGGCAGAAGCCGCTCTGGCGACCCGTGTGAACGGGAAATCGTTCGTTTCTAGCCCAATAAACCCGCTGGAAGCGTGGGTAAGTGGGCAAACAGTGTTGAATAACCGCACTTTAGCGACTAGTCTGGGAATATAGCCGAGTGATTTTGGGCTACAACCAAGATGCCCCACTTCGGTGGACTTTGACCCCGTTTGTGCGCCGACTTCCGTCGAATTGCTTTCGAGGAGAATGAACAGAGATGAGCACGTATTTTTCTGGCCTTCGTGGTTTCCCCTATCTGTTGGCACTTGGATTGCTAGGATGTCTGACGAACAACCCGTTGCAGGCGCAGATTGTCCAGCAAGCGGTCGGCGGAATTGCCATCGATGCCGATGGAATTGTCAACGCACCTACTGTGGAAGACCAGACCGCCCTCGAGCAACTCCGTGCCACCGCGCTCGACGCCGTGCCGGACGACCTCCAAGTTTTTACCGAACTAAGGGCTGTTTCACTCAAACAACTCGAAGCTCAGATTGCGGAACACTTGTCAGCCGGAAAGGAACTTCCTGAGGCGGTTCGCTTTCTTGGTGGTTTACAGCGAGTGCGGTATGTATTCGTCTATCCGGAGCAGAACGATCTCGTGTTGGCGGGTCCAGCCGAGGGCTGGCGTCTCGATCGCCTGGGAAATGTGGTAGGAACAACCACGGGTCGACCTGTCTTGCTACTGGAAGATTTGAGCGTTGCTCTGCGAGGACGCGATGTCGAACAACTTGAGCCGATTTCCTGCTCGATCGACCCCACGCCAGAAGGGATGCAACGGCTGCGCGCGACGATGAGCCGCATCCATTCCATGGGAGATTCGAGAGAGACGATGTCGGCCATTGAGAATGCCCTTGGTCCACAGGTGGTCTCAGTGACCGGTGTGCCCAGCACCAGCCACTTTGCTCGTACCCTCGTGGCGGCGGACTTCCGCATGAAACGCCTGGCGATGGGCTTTGAACCCGCACCTCTGGACAATCTGCCTAGTTATTTGGACATGCTGGCCACAAGTCGCGGTTCGATTAGCGCCACGCCGCGTTGGTGGCTGGCCCCTAAGTATGAACCGCTGGCCCGCGATGCTGCTGGCTTGGCGTGGGAATTGCGCGGGCAAGGGGTGCAGTGCCTCACCGAAGAAGACCATTTCAATAGCCAAGGAAAACGCGAACGATCCTCGAAGGCGAGCTCGCTGGCAACCAATTGGGCAAATAATCTCACCGAGAACTTTGCTGAGTTGGCCGATCACGATTCGTCATTCGGTGCTTTACGAAACGCAATGGATCTGGCCGTCGTGGCTGCACTCATGGACAAGGAAGATTTATTGGCAAAGGTAGGGCTCGAAATTCCTAGCCTTACCCATGAAGTCGAATTGGCCCAATACACAGCTCCACGACAAGTTGCCTCTCAGGCGAATTTTGTTCGACGCCGCAGTGGCTTTGTGGTGAGTACGTCGGGGGGAGTCCAACTCTTGCCGTGG
>CALMBE010000754.1 GCA_937860165.1 uncultured Planctomycetaceae bacterium | reverse complement strand
TGGCCACTGCGGAGTCCCGCCGTGGCCATGGCACCCCCAATTGTGAAAAAGTGATCGGCCCTGACATCGGCCTTTGTTTACATGCTCGATAGGGCACTGCGAATTCGGTTCAAGCGAGCGATATTTTGCCTCAATTTCCAGCAATCTCGAATTATTCGCCACACTTCGGTTGCCACAAAGTGCGGCTACAGGCTAACTTATGATTACTGCGTTGCCTGCACGTCTTAGAGCCTATTCGAGAACCCTCGTACTCGCACGGAGAGGGCAGGGGGTCTTGTTTTTGGAGAGGCTCTTAGAACTTCGGATTTCGACCTTCATTCGAGCTTGGGTATTTCGTCATTCGCATTCGATTGCTTGCCAGCCATGAAATACTAATCGCTAGGGAATTAACGGAGTTCGGTTGTCTGAAGACTTGAGGATCCCAAACGGAGTTGGCTTATCCATTAATAGTGGGGACGGTCGTTAACGCGCCATCGTTTCTTGATTGCTATGCATGTTCCATTGACCGAGTCTGGCCGAGAGTTTGCTGCGCTTTCTGAGATGTTGCAAACTCGTGCCCAACAGTTTCCAACTCGTACGGCATTTGTCTTCGAAGACGATGCAGGCCTCCGCGAACAGTGGTCCTACGAGTTTGTCGAGGCGCGCGCCCGGACATTGGGTAAGTGGCTCTCCGGGAAGCTCTCCGTCGGAGATCGGGCGCTGCTGGTTTATCCCCCGGGGCTCGAGTTTATCGCCGCATTTTGGGGCTGCATCTATGCCGGTGTGTTGCCCGTGCCGGCGACCTATCCCAAGCCCCGCCGACCCTCGCCTCGGCTCGATTCCATCGCCACGGATTGTCAGCCCCAACTGGTCCTAACGCATAGCTCGGTGATCGGTAGGCTGTGCCCCGAGCAACATTCACCGGCGATCAGCAGCCTGGCTTGGGAACCCACGGACCAAATCCCCAACGACCCACACTGCTCGTTCCAACCGGTTACCAGAAATCGCGACGAATTAGCCTTTCTGCAATACACATCCGGTTCCACTTCCGAACCTCGGGGGGTGATGGTCAGTCACGGCAACATCCTCCACAACCTTTCCGCAATTCGGGCCGGATTTGAAATCGAAATCCACGCGATCGACGTCGTTCAAGGCGTGTTTTGGCTGCCAGCTTATCACGATTTGGGACTTATCGGAGCGATTCTCTCGCCGATCTACGTGGGAGGCTCAAGCACCCTGATTGCACCGATGACCTATCTCCGCAAACCGAATCGTTGGCTCGAGTTGATGTCCGAAACCAAGGCCGCCATTAGTGGCGCTCCCAATTTCGGCTATGAGTTGGCCGTTCGTAAATCGACACCGGAGCAGAGAAGTCAGCTCGATCTGTCGCAATGGCGAATTGCTTTTTGCGGGGCCGAGCCGATCAACCATCTCACGCTCGAAGAATTCGCCACCGCGTTTGCTCCGGCGGGATTTCAGTACCGAGCTTTTTTCCCCTGCTATGGTTTGGCGGAGTCCACGCTCTTTGTTACCGGGAGTTTGTTGCCCGAGGGGCCCCGCGTGTTGCACGTCGATCGCGCGGCCCTTGATC
>CALMBE010000753.1 GCA_937860165.1 uncultured Planctomycetaceae bacterium | reverse complement strand
ATTGCAAAGTCACATTATTGCAGCAGGCACACGGAGTGTGCCTGCTACAAACTTACAGACTTTGCAGTTCTCCTGCCGCGTAACGGGAACCCTACGTGACGCAATTCCTCACAGATGGAGGACACACCCGCCTCACTCCACTAGCAGGACTTCCGCCCAGCAGCTGGGGTCTTCGTCGTAGGGGAAACCTGGGCCGAGCGAGAAGGTTTGCAGGCCTTGCTCGCGGTCGAGGATCGCGTAGGTGAATCCCAGGCGGGGGGCCCCTTCGGGGTCGTAGCCGTAGAGGGCCACGGCGGGGGCGAAGGCCGATAGTTCGTAAGAAGTCTTGGTCACCTTGGCGCGGACTTGCAATTCGCGGGGCCGCACGGGGCGGGCATTTTCGCGGGCCCGATTCATGAGCAATTGATCGGCCACTGGCTGGTCGGCTGCTGGCCCACCACCGCGCGGCAGGAACGCGAACCGATGACAGAACCGGCTCGCCCGATGCACGTTGGTCGTCGCCCGGGTGTCGATCCACACCTGCATTCCGTCGCTGTCTTCAAGTCTTGAGTCGCGGCACCAGGGGAGTTGCGACTTTCCTTCGACGCGGACCCACCAGGCCAAGCCATCCTTGCTCCAAGCCATCCGCACGTCGGCCAATTGCCGTTCGCCGTCGAGTTCCGCCAATACCGGTAGGCGATAACTTTCGTCGAGCACCGCACCAGCAGCGGTCCAGAGTTTGTCGCACCGATGCACCTCCACCGCAAAGCGGAACAGATAGCGCGGCGGAACGAGCGAGATTTCGGTGGATGGTGTTTCGGACATGCTGGACTCCTCAAGTTACGGTAACGACAATAGTCGAGAGCGGAGAGTCAAGAGTCGAGAGCCAGAGGGGAAAATGCCTTCGGCTGTTATTGCATGGCTCTGGACTTTCCGCTCTTGGCTCTCGACTCCTTCTGGCTCTGGACTTTCCGCTCTTGGCTCTCGACTCCTACATCAATTGCCATTGGTCGAAAAGCACCACATAAACTCCCAGCAGGAAATTCGTTACACCGTGGGCGACCACGCAGTCCCAGATGTTTCGTGTGCGGAGCATGAGCCAACTGACCAAGCTAAACCATACCGCCGCCGCCAACAATTCCCCTGGGTGCATGAGCATCGGCACGGCTGTGCCTGCCAACAGTGCCGTGGCGTCGGCCACGCCAAAGGGGACCCGCCACCAGTTTTGGTGCATGACGAATCGCATCAGGAACCCGCGCAAGAAAAACTCCTCGATCACCGGCACCACCAGGGCCAGTCCAAAAAAACGAATCGCCAGGAAGCCCCAAGCCGCCAGCGGATTCCCGGCCAAGTGAACCAAGGGATTGTAGGCACTCCGCTCGCCCGTTCCCAGAATTCCCAGCAACCCGATCGACGGCGTATCACCCGGTTCGAGCCCGGGAATCAAACTTCCTAGCCAGCGATCCACGGGGCCGATGATTTTCGGTTCGAGTCGCAAGTGGCAGAGTACGATCCAGAGCACCACACCGACAACCCCCACCACGATACTCAGTCCACTCACGCGCCCGGTAAACGTGCGATAGCCGGGCCACACGCAGAGCATCGCCAGCACGGTGAGCGCGATCTTCGCCGAGTAAACCCAGGGGTAGTGTCGATACGCGATCTTGGGTAGAAGCGCACCGCCGCCGCTCGCCTCTTCGATTTCATCCCAAGCGACCACTTTCTGGAGTGGATCCTTCGACTCGGAGGTCGCCACTGCGGGCGACTCGGGAGGGGTCGGTTCCAGGCTGCCCACGACCATGAACACGGCCATGGGAAGCAGAAAAGTAACCCAGGGCCAGCGGGCCAGCCACCCAGCGGGGAGCGGCGGGGCGACGGGTTCTTCCTTGTGCCCGAGAGTTGTGCCTGCAGCCCGAGAGGTTTGCGGAGAATCGCCCAT
>CALMBE010000752.1 GCA_937860165.1 uncultured Planctomycetaceae bacterium | reverse complement strand
GACGAGTTGGCTTTCTTCAGTCGCATACGGTAGTCCGTTTGTTGCTTTGGATGAGCAAATGGGAGCCGGACACCTGAATGTTGAAAGTGCATTAGAGAATTATAAGACGGGGAAATACGGGCCAAGTGCGTTCGGGCAGCAAAGTACATATGTTCCGCAAATCGGGTGGGATTACGGCAGCGTAGGATTATTCGGAAGCAATGACTACATATTTAATCAAGCTGTTGGTGGGGGATATGTGTCTATAACTCTCGCCTGGGATCGCACTGTAGAATCAACGTCAGGCGACGACAACTATAGTTCAGGAGACCAGTTTTTCAATCCTACACTGAACAATCTGGACGTATACTTGTTGCCAGCGAATTCGAATAATATCGGGGATGCAATACGAGCATCGACAACGCTTGACGACAATTTAGAGCATATATTCTTTGCGGTTCCTGCCGGCCAATACAAGATTAGGATCGAACACAATGGCGGAATTAGTGACGCCCAAGACTACTCTCTGGCGTGGTGGGCTGGAGAGCTTTCTACCCCCGGTGACTTCGACCAGGATGGCGATGTTGACGGGGCCGACTTTCTTCAGTGGCAGCGCGGCAATTCGCCGATGCCGTTGAGCTCCACTGACCTAGCAAATTGGCAAGCCAACTACGGCACCGGCGGGGGACCGCTTACTGCAGGAGCAAACGCCGTTCCTGAACCTTGTACGACCGTCTTGATATTGTTGCCCTCTTGACCACTGCCATGCGACGCGAGTATTCTCGCTCGCCCTATCCACAGAATTTTATTTCGTCATGCTGTTAAGGATTGTGAAATTTCTTGTCTAGAAACCTTCTGAGCGTAGCAGGACACGGAGAGTCGTGTCACAATCGAGCAATAGACTTTTGTCACCGAACATGAACACTAACCACACAACACGAAGCCCTTGGCCCCATCGCTGGGCGTGGGTGTTGGCGTGCGCAGTGTTTCCGCTGGTGTGGTGGGGTGGCTTGGTGACTACCACCGGTGCGGGAATGGCCTTCCGCGATTGGCTTACCTCCGATGGCCATTGGATGCCGTTCTATCCGTGGCTGAGCTCCTCGGGAGACAAGTTTGTCGAACATGGTCATCGGCTACTGGGGATGCTTGTTGGGATGCTGGCGATTGGCATGGTGGGGATCGCTTGGAAATTTGAATCCCGCGACTGGGTCCGTAAACTGAGTTTTGTCGTCCTCGGCGGCATCATTCTGCAGGGTGTGTTAGGTGGGATGCGAGTGGTCTTCGATGAGCAAACGCTGGCCCTCTTGCACGGCTGTACGGGACCCCTGGTGTTCGCCCTGTGTGTGTCGCTGGTGGTCGTTACTTCGCGTTGGTGGCTCGACTGCTCGGTTTCGGACGCGACCCCACAATTGCGGAAGTTTTTGCGATTGGCGGTGCTTACCACCGGGCTTGCCTACGGGCAGTTGGTCCTCGGGGCCGTGGTGCGACATAGCCCACGGATGACCAGCGACTCTGCGGCGGCCTTGTTTCAGATCGCCGTGTACTTGCACCTCTTTGTCGCCTTGGCGATTGTCGTTCATGCTGTGCTGTTGGTCGTGCAGTCCGCACGCACCGGCTTCGAGCGCGGTCGCAGTTGGCTCTTGGCGGGGTTGGTTGGATTGCAGGTCCTGCTGGGGTCTTTTACCTGGGTCGTGAAATATGGCCTGCCACGGTGGGCTGCCGATCTGTTCGGCGAACTACAATCCGCGAACACTGCCGATAACCTCGGCCAAGCCGCAATCGTTACCAGTCACGTTGCGGTGGGTTCCTTGATTCTAGTTCTCGCCGGGGCCCTTTCCTTGCGACTGGCGCGACAAGCCCGAATCGTGTTTCCGCTGGTGTTGGTTCCCATGGCCTCGCAATTGGAGGGAGTTCGATGAACACCTCCACGGTAGTTACTGGTTATCGCCCGACAAGCGTGGTCTTGGCGCGACTGTCCGATTATCTCGAATTGACCAAGCCCAGAATTATCGTGTTGGAATTGATCGTCGCCAGCGCGGCGGCTTGTTTGGCAATGCCGCACACACTCAACTTGCCGGTGCTGCTGTGGGCCTTGGGAGGAACAGCACTGGTCGCCGCCAGTGCGAGCACGGTAAATCAGTGGGTCGAGCGGTCGAGCGACGCACGAATGCCGCGTACCGCCGATCGGCCGCTACCAGCGGGCAGGATCGCCAGCGGCGAAGCAATCCTGTTGGCCGCGATAACCTTGGTTAGTGGAACGGCAATCCTGTTATGGCAAGTAAATATCCTGACCGCCAGCCTGGGGTTGGCTAGTTGGCTGGTCTATGTGGCGGTCTATACGCCGCTGAAAAAATGGAGTCCGGCGAATACTGCCGTGGGTGCTGTGGCGGGTGCGATTCCGATCTTGATGGGTTGGACGGCCACGGGAGCGCCGCTTAGTTTGACCGCGTGGTCCCTGGCGGTGGTGCTGTTTTTGTGGCAATTTCCCCACTTCATGGCGATTGCGTGGCTCTATCGACGCGACTACCGCGCGGCAGGGCACCAGATGTTGCCCGTTGTTGATCCGACTGGCATGCGCGCCGGAGCCCAGGCGGTGCTGGGGGCCGCGGCACTCGTGCCGGTTAGTTTGATTCCCGCTGTAATCCCCACGGGGGGAAGCCCGCTGTTGTATCTCACTTGGGCACTGGGGCTGGGAGCAATCCAAGTGGCCCTGGCGATTCGGTTCGCTATTTTCCGCGATGATACTTCGGCGAGATACTTGTTACGTGCCTCGCTAGTGTACCTACCGGCGTGGCTGGCGATGTTATTGGTGGTGACTTTATGATTATGAAGGAAGAAAGAATAAAACGCGGATCAACACTGATTAAGCGCAAAAGTAGCATGGCTCCCCGAGCCGTGCGACAAGATTTGTAAAGCACGGGCCGGGGGCCCATGCTACGTTTCTCGGCGATCCTTAAATTGGACTTATTTTTACTTTCTGTTTTGTGACAGAGAAACAACAAAATGACTGACGACCATCACGGGCGTGCCCCGAAATTCGATTACCAGCCGGCCTTGCCGATTCCCAATGGGAAGGCATTCATGTGGCTGTTTTTGTCGACCGAGATCATGTTCTTTGCCGGGCTGATCGGCACCTACATCGTGCTGCGGTTTGGGGCACTTACCTGGCCCTCGACGCACGATGTTCACTTGGCCGAGATTTGGGGAGCGGCGAATACGTTCGTGCTGATTTGTTCCAGCGTGACAATCGTGTTAGCCCTGGAGGCTGCCAAGTCTGGCAATGCCTCGACTGCCAAGGGTTGGATGCTGCTCACCTTGCTGTTGGGTTGTGTCTTCCTGGGTATCAAAATGTACGAATACAACGCCAAGTTTTCGCACGGCGTGTACCCGCAACACCCCCATAGCCAGATTTATGAAAAGCCCGATATCTATTACGCTCAGGCTGTGCGGACCCGCTTGACGGCCCTCAAGGCGGGTTTTGAAAACAAGACGGATCGCACCGAAGAGGACACTGCTCGGATCGGTGTCGTGGACGATATTCTGCGCAAGGTGGATGTCGCTGAGAAAACGCTCCGCGATAACCCGGATTCGCCCGAGGGTCGGATTCTTATTTTTCAGTTGTCGGACGAGATCTATCCTCGCGCAAGTATTCACGAACACCGTGCCAGTCCGGCCCATGCTGGCGGGGGCCGATCGCAATTCAAGTTAGTGGCCCTTGAAGAAGGGACGGCAGGTGGTCATCTGGCGGGGCTCAATGACCAGTATTCCTGGTTGAAACTGCCGATTATGATCCCCGGTGGCAACATGTGGGCGAGCACTTATTTTCTGCTTACCGGTTTTCATGCCTTACATGTGGTGGTGGGTCTGATCGCCTTTGCGATTCTGATGACGATGACTCTGGATCGCCACGCGGCAGGGGTCATTGAAAACGTGGGCCTGTACTGGCATTTTGTCGACTTAGTCTGGATTTTCTTGTTTCCCTTGCTGTATTTGTTTTAATTCAACGGGGTTTCCCGAGTTTTAGAAACTTTTTTTACGATCAAACGAGTGTAACTCATGGCAGAACACGAACAACACGACGCAGATGAACACCACGGTAGCACGGGGCTCTACCTCGCCGTGTTTTTTGCGCTTTGCGGTTTAACGACTTTGTCGTTTCTCACCTATTTCGACTTCTGGCGGAGCCATGTCCCCACCGAGGTGAGCCGGGTATTCATGATGGCCGTCTCGTGTACGAAGGCAATGCTCGTGATCATGTTCTTCATGCACTTGAAGTGGGAAGCCAATTGGAAGTGGGTGCTCACCGTGCCGGCGAGTTTCATGTCGGCCCTATTGATCTTTACCTTGGTGCCCGACGTGGGGCTGCGGATGCGACATGCCTCTTACGATCGCATGAAATACGCCGCCGAAGTTCCCGCTACGGTCGACCACCAGGAAGAAAAACATCCCGCAGGGAAGCACGAACAGCCTGCCGCGGTGAGACCCGCGGCGTAGGTAGCCACGTCCCTTTCCTTCGTGTCCGCGGAATTCCGCATCGATCTTGCCTCATGTCCGCTGATTCTGCGATTGATATTTCTGGTGTTTCCCATCACTACGGGTCACGCGCGGCAGTCGACAAAGTATCTCTCTCGGTGCGTTCGGGAGAGATTTTCGTTTTCTTGGGTCCCAATGGTAGCGGCAAGACAACTTTGTTCCGCGTGCTTTCGACGCTGATTCCCCTGCAAGCGGGCGAAGTCACGATCTTGGGGCAGAATCTGCGAAGCCAGGCGACAGCAATTCGCGGCCAGATCGGAGTCGTTTTTCAGGCTCCCAGCCTCGATAAAAAACTCACCGTCGCCGAGAACCTGCATCACCAAGGAAAACTCTATGGCTTGGCGGGGGCCGAACTGCGTGACCGCACGCTTCAAATGCTCGCGGCCTTGGGGCTCGCGGATCGAACCCGAGACGTGGTCGAAACCCTGTCTGGTGGGATGCGGCGGCGCGTGGAACTCGCCAAGGGTCTTTTGCACCGCCCGCGGTTGTTGCTGCTGGACGAACCCTCGACGGGCCTCGATCCGGGAGCCCGCTCCGATCTCTGGAAGGTGCTGGGCGAAATTCGCGCGACCGACGGGGTCACCATCGTCCTGACCACGCATCTGCTCGAAGAAGCGGCCCGAGCGGACCGGATCGCAATCATGCACGAGGGCAAATTAGCGGCACTTGACACGCCAGCGGCGTTGCAGGCTTCGGTCGGTGGCGATTCGATCACGATTCGCACGGCAGACCCGGCGCGGCTCGCGGCGGCGGTCCGGCAGAAATTTGCCTGCGAAGTGATTGAACTCGACGGCACGATTCGCTTGGAACAGCCCGATGGTCACCAGTGGATCGCGCGACTGGTCGAGGCGTTTCCCCGGGAGATCGAAACGATCACCTTGGGAAAACCGACCCTAGAAGACGTATTTATCGACCGCACGGGCCATCGGTTCTGGAATGAAAGCAAGTAGGTGATGCCATGGCAACTCAAGTTCCAGCCTTGCCGGTTATTGTTACGCTCGCCCAGCGGGAATTGGTGCGATTCTTTCGCCAACGGAATCGCGTGATTGGTGCCCTGTTGCAGCCGATCATGTTCTGGGGGCTCTTCAGTGCCGGGTTGCGGGGGAACAATTTGGGCTTCGAGTTCTTTTTTCCCGGCACGATCACCATGATTTTGTTGTTCACGGCCATTTTCGCCACGGTGTCGATCATCGAAGACCGCCGCGAAGGGTTTTTGCAGTCGGTACTCGTGGCCCCCGCGCCACGGTGGGCCATGGTGCTGGGCAAGATATTGGGGGGGAGCGTCATCGCTTTGCTCCAAGCAGTGGTGTTTCTCGGGCTAGGTTGTGCGACTCTCGGCATGCCGGGTTCGGTCGCGGAAGTGGCCCTGTCCGTCGCATTGATGGGCGTGATTGCGCTGGCCCTCACCGGGCTTGGTTTCCTGCTGGCTTGGCGGATGGAATCGAGCCAGGGATTTCATGCGATCATGAGCGTCTTCTTGTTCCCGATGTGGTTATTGTCGGGTTCGCTGTTTCCGGATCATCCGCAGAGCTGGATTACTTGGCTGTCACGGTTCAATCCGCTCACGTATGGCGTGGCAGGTTTGCGGCACTATTTGCACTTCAACGAAAAGTTGGAGTACGCCTTGCCGGGCCTGTCGGTCTGTTGGCTCGTGACGGCGGTGTTTGCCGTGGCGATGGTGGTCTTGTCTTGGCGGATCGCCGGGACCCGCACGACGGGGGATTTGTTATGAAACGCGATGCGCTCCCGTATTGGCTCTCGCTGATGGTGTTACTCGTGGCGTGCTATGGGGGCTGGAAGTGGTACCAGGTTCGCCAGTTCGAAGCGAGTCGCGAATTCGGCGGCGTGGCTTTCGCAGGTCCCCCGCTGAAAGAATTTGAACTCACTGAGCGGAGCGGTGAACCGTTTCGCTCGGCAGACATGCGCGGCAAGGTGTGGGTCGCTTCGTTTTTCTTCGCGAGTTGTCCTGGTCAGTGTCCTCGGCTCAATGCCAATATCAAGCACTTGCACGAGCAACCGGAACTAGCGGATGTCACCTGGGTAAGCATCACGGTCGATCCCGACAACGACACGCTCCCAGTGCTCCGCGATTATGCCGACCGCTACCGGGCGGACCCTCGGCGGTGGCTGTTCTGCCGCGGTGAATTCGACTACATCAAGCGCGTCGGTGAAGACTTCTTCAAACTCGAAGTGAGTTGGAAGGGTCACAAGGACTATGCCGTGGTCGTTGACCGCCAGGGAAAAGTGCGTGGCATGTACGATGCCACGAGCATCAACCAGTCGCAGAAGCTCCGCGTGTTGCTGCTGGAGTGTTTGGCTGAAAAACCAACCCAGAGCGAAGCAACGACCGACCTGGCCGCGGGTGCCAAGCGAAGTCAAGCGACCTCGGCCCAGAAACAGGACAACTGTGCTAAGCTCGACTCTTGCGGATTTTAGCCCGCGAATCACGCGAATCTACGCGAATGGGGGAGTGTTTTGGCTGACTGCACAATTTTTTGAGAAAGTAGCGCGAGTTGAAGGACCAAGATCAATCAAAACTGTTCAAACATTGGGTTCATCAGGAATCTTAATGGGTAGCAGACTAAACAATCGTGTG
>CALMBE010000751.1 GCA_937860165.1 uncultured Planctomycetaceae bacterium | reverse complement strand
AATTGCTGCGATGCACGCGACACCGACCCGAAGAAATTGAAGAATAGACCTCGCCCTAGTAGCCCTACAAACATCGAGACAATAAAAATAAGTTTGCTCGAATGCGATTTCGTAGTCGCCTCGTGGGGTACTACCGACTATGGACCGGATGTCAGTAAGGCTCGCGAGCAGATTTCACAGCTAGTGGTTCAGAGCGGGAAGAGGGCCATTTGCTTCAGCCCCGCTGGCCTGCCGTTGTATTGCAGCCAGACCAATAAGAACACCCCTGGACGATGGAGTGAAACGCCAGTTGAGTGGCGTCCCGCCTAACATCTAGCTGCTAAGAAAAGGAAGCAGGTCCACACAGTCCCCGTCCAGCCACCCTTAAAATCCACTCCTGCCTCGCCCCGCACGAAACACTCCGGGTGGATTGGTTTACCACGACTATCAAGGCCGAGATAAATCTTTTCTCGTGGTGACGCAGAGGATTTTTAGAGGTCTACAATCTCCCCCAAATTCCTGCGATGCATTGCATCGCGGCTAATCACCCTCCAGTCCCTAGCCCGCAGCCCCTTGTTAGAAGAAATATGGACCGGTCCCCCTTTGTAATCTTGCGTCACGAGTGTCCCGAGGGATCGCCCCGCGAGAGCCATTGGGATTTGATGTTGGAACGTGCGGGGGTGCTGTGGACCTGGGAGCTGCGCGAGTTTCCCTTGGCCTATGGAAGTTACTTGGTTCGCCGGTTAGCGGACCATCGCTTAGCGTACCTCAAATTGGAAGGCCCCCTCAGCGAGAATCGGGGCACTGTCTCCCGCATTGCCAGCGGAGAACTGCTAGTCCGCCGGTGGGACGACGCGCAAATCGAGGTTCGGCTGGAATTGGGGGGATGCCCCTTAGAGCTACGATTGCATCTCGAAAACCCCGCTGACCCCAGCCTTTGGTGTCTCACGGTCGATACCTAGCCAGCGTAAATTGCCGAGTTGCTGGTGTTTTAGGGGCTTTGCCGAACCAAAGTATCAGTTGGTATGGGGCTGACGTTGACCACGATTCTCGATCCACTAGAATCTTGCCTCTCTTAACGAAACTCACCCCCCGTCTGCACCCGACCGATCCCGATGACGTTATTGATGAACCAACCCGCCGACAACGAAGCCGCCTCCCCGTCCACCCTGGAAGCCGTTCGCCGCGAGAAAATGGCCCGGCTGGTTGCTCTGGGGATCGATCCCTGGGGAGGTCGGTTCGACGATCGGGCATTGATCGGCGACATTCGCGCCCGCGCGGGTGAGATTGGCTACCAACTTACCGAAGGGCA
>CALMBE010000750.1 GCA_937860165.1 uncultured Planctomycetaceae bacterium | reverse complement strand
CACGCAGATTGCGCGCGGCACGGCCAATGGTCTGGATTAACGAGCCGCTCGATCGCAGAAATCCTTCCTTGTCCGCATCGAGAATCGCCACGAGTGACACTTCGGGAAAGTCGAGACCTTCGCGCAACAGGTTTACACCCACGAGGCAATCGAAATGCCCAAGCCGCAGGTCGCGGAGCAGTTCGACGCGCTCGAAGGCATCCAGTTCGCTGTGCAACCATTTGCAGAGGACCCCCTGTTCGCATAAGTAGGCGGACAGGTCCTCGGCCAATCGCTTGGTGAGAGTAGTCACGAGCACGCGTTCGCCGAGGGCGGCCCGTTCGCGGATCTGCTCCAGCAAGTGGGGTACCTGACCAGTGGCCGGGACAATTTCGATCACCGGGTCCAACAGCCCCGTGGGGCGCACCACTTGTTCAACGACTTCGCCCCCCGTGCGTTCGAGTTCAAAGGGGCCGGGAGTCGCCGAAACGTAAATCGCCTGATTGAATCGGGTCTGGAATTCGTCGAACTTGAGCGGTCGATTGTCAAGCGCGCTCGGCAACCGAAAACCATGCTCGACCAAGGTGACCTTGCGGCTGCGATCCCCGAAGTACATCGCCCCCACCTGCGGGATGGTTACGTGGGATTCGTCGATAAAGAGCAAAAAGTCTTTCGGGAAAAAATCGAACAGAGTATAAGGCGGTTCGCCAGCCGGCCGACCACTCAGGGGTTGACTATAGTTTTCGATTCCCGGGCAGTACCCCACTTCGAGCATCATTTCCACATCGAACCGCGTGCGGGCGTTCAGCCGTTGAGCCTCGATCAGTTTGCCTTGACTCCGCATCAACTCCAGCCGTTCGCGGAGCTCTTTGCGAATTTGGTCGACGGCGTTTTCAATGCGTTCCTCGGGGAGTACGAAATGTTTGGCCGGGTAGATATACATCTCTGGGAGGGAATCGATCACTTCCCCCGAGGTGGGATTGATGATCGAGAGCTTTTCGATTTCATCCCCCCAGAATTCGATGCGATAGGCGAACTCTTCATAGGAAGGCCAGACTTCGACACAATCGCCCCGCACGCGAAACTTGCCGCGTGCCGGGTCGGTATCGTTGCGTTCGTATTGAATGTCGATCAAACGGGTGAGTAAAACATCGCGGTCCAAGCTATTGCCGACGCTGAGACCGACCATCATGTCTTTGTAGTCCTGCGGAGAACCGAGACCATAAATGCAGGAGACACTAGCGATGACGACGACATCGCGGCGACTTACCAGTGAACTGGTTGTAGCGAGTCGCATCCGATCAATTTCTTCATTGATCGAGGCATCTTTTTCGATGTAGATGTCTCTCTGCGGAATGTATGCCTCGGGCTGGTAGTAGTCGTAGTAGCTGACGAAATAGCTCACTGCGTTGCGAGGAAAGAACTCGCGAAATTCGCCGTAGAGTTGGGCGGCCAAGGTTTTGTTGTGCGACAATATCAGCGCGGGGCGCTGCAACTCTTGGATTACGCTCGCCATGGTGAACGTCTTGCCGCTGCCAGTGACCCCCATGAGCACCTGCTCACGTTGGCCAGCCTTCAGGCCGGCGACCAACTGGCGAATCGCGGCGGGTTGGTCCCCGGCAGGCTGAAACGGTGCTTCAAGTTGGAATTGCATGGCACGTCGGGGCGACTCGCCCCCGATTGAGTGATACTACCGACGCTCAAATCGTAGCGCCCAACTCACCATTAGACCAGATTAGAGCGAAGGAGACGATGGCCAAATCTTCGAACGAGCTAATCCCTTTTTAGCGTCCAGCAAGAATCGTGGCGCTCCATTCCGACGTGGGGATAGTAGCTTGCCGCAGTCGGGGCTGCCAGCAGAATCAATCTTGTATGCAACCCCGCAGCTTCGTGCGTTCTACGCATCAGTTCTTGACCGATCCCACGACGTTGAAAAGTTTTATCGACTGCCAAGTCGGATAAATACGTGCAGTAGGCAAAATCTGTAATCGCTCGTGACACACCGACCAGTTTCCCACCGCTCCGGGCGGTCACAATCGCATCGGCATTCCGCAGCATGCACTCGATGATGTCACGTTCGCCGACGGGTCTGCGCTCGGCCAAGGTTGATCGCACAAGCACGTCAATGAATTCGGTGCATGACAGAGCAGGTTCAAGCCTGTAATCAATTGAGTTCACGCCGTTCACATCTCGTAAACAATCCGCCCGTGGGTCTGGGTGTCGCTTAACCCACCATTAGAACAAAACTGGGCCACGCTGCCATCCCGTTGAGTTACGAGAGTACAACCGGACCAAAGAACCGTAAATTAACCTTGCGACTGAAAACTTGTGACACGTTACACTTGCACATTCCGCTCTAGCGGAGACTTGCGATTATCCGGAGAAACTCAAAGCAAAGCCCCAAAGCCAGCTTGTGCGAAATAGTGGTCTCCCGTCAGCGCCTCCGTTATGTTGTGATCTTCCATGAAAACGAAGCTCATGCAATCGGTTAATGACCAGGATTTGTCAGACCGATTTCCGAAAAACTCCCTTGCCCTTTGGAAGAACGCTTCGGATGCTGGAACGACAAGAGTGCCCGGATCCGATTCAATTGCCTTTACCAGATCAATAAAACGGCGCCGATAAGTTGGTGCATGCTTGCTCGATTCCATGCCCACGCCGGAGTACCAGCGTGAGCATGGCACCCCAAAATGAATATTTGATCGGCCCTGGTGCATGTGCCCAGAAGGGTTGTTCACTGGCCGCCGACGGAATCTAATGGTGGTTTCACGAATCCAGTAAGAGGATGAACTATCCCCGTGTCGCTTCACCAACTGCAAGATGCCAAGGAACAGGTGCGCCAGGCGACCGATATCGTCGACCTGGTTGGCAGTTATCTCTCGCTGCGCCGCCTAGGTCGAAACTTTGTCGGGCTCTGCCCTTGGCACGACGATTCACGCCCCAGCATGCAGGTCAATCCCGAGCGGCAATCCTTCAAGTGCTGGGTGTGCGATATCGGTGGCGATGTCTTTAGTTTTCTGATGCGGATCGAGGGATTGGAATTTCGCGAAGCGCTGGAGATGCTGGCCGACCGGGCGGGGATCATCCTGGCCAAGCCGCATCAAGCAAGTAGTGGGGCCAGCAGTGGAGATAGTCAATTCGACCGACGCAATTTGTTGGCGGCCATGGCGTGGGCCGAGGAGCAGTTTCATCGCTGTCTGCTGACCGCACCCGAGGCCGAGACGGCCCGGCAATATCTTGCTGACCGCGGCTTAACCGACGACAGCGTTCGCGCGTTTCACCTGGGTTTTTCCCCGGATCAGTGGGACTGGTTGCTTGGCCAATCCGCAAACAGCAGCTTTTCACCGGAAGTGCTGGAACGGGTGGGACTGGTACTACGACGTTCGGCGGGGGGATTTTACGATCGGTTCCGGGGGCGACTGTTGTTTTCGATCCGCGATGCACGTTCCCGCCCCATCGCCTTCGGGGGAAGAATTTTACCAGGCCACATTCCGAGCGATCCCGAGCGGACCGAAGCCAAATACATCAACAGCCCCGAGTCTCCCCTTTTTAGCAAAAGCTCGGAGCTGTACGCCCTGGACCTCGCCCGCGAAGCGATTGCCAAAGAACATGGCCTAGTAGTGATGGAAGGGTATACCGATGTGATCATGGCCCATCAGCATGGGATTCGCAACGCGGTAGCAGTCCTGGGGACGGCCTTGGGAGAAAAACACCTACCCATCATCAAGCGATTTACTGATAGCATTACACTCGTGCTCGATGGCGATGAAGCTGGACAACGTCGCACGATGCAGATTCTCGACGAATTGCTAGCACTCTTTGTCGCGCATGAAATCGATTTGAAGATTTTGAGCTTGCCAACAGGGGCCGATCCATGTGATGTTATCTCATCGCAAGGAAGCGAAGCCTTTCGAGAGCGGCTCACCCAATCTCTCGACCCCCTCGATTATAAGATTGCTGCTGTGACCAACGGATTGGAATCAGCCCCTGGAACCCATCGCGTAAGTTTGGCGGTGGAAGAACTGCTCGGCACACTCGCTCGGGCCATGCCGACCAGCGCTCGCACTTCATCCAGCAATCTGGTGCGCGAACAACAAGTTCTCGCACGCTTGGCTCGACGGTTTGGCATCGGCGAAGAAACTCTGCGTGTCCGACTCACGTTCCTTCGCCGGGAACAGCGGTCGCGACCTGCTCGCCGGGGACACGATGCACTTCCAATCGAGACCAGACCAACCCCCGTCGAGCCGTGGCAACGCGAGCTCTTGGAACTGTTGATCCACGAGCCTTCGATCTTGCCGCACTTAGCCGACCACTTAGCGGAGGATGGAATTGGTCATACCCATTGTCGGGCCGTGTATGCGGCAGCGCTGCAATTGATGCACGACGGCCAGATTCCCACCTTCGATCAACTCATGCTCGCCTGCGATGACCCGGCTGTGAAAAGTCTGTTGGTCGACTGCGACGAACTGGGCCGTGAAAAACTCACCAGCGATCCCCAGCGTCGCTTACAGGACTTATTGCAACTCATTGGCAATCAACAACAGGCCCTCCGTCATCAGACCCGATTGGCGGAGCTTAACCAACCCGGACTCGACCCTCAACACGAACAGGAGGTATTGGCCGAACTGTTTAACGACCTCAAACGCCGACAGGCAGGTTCCACACCCACGGATGGGTGAGAAGTCTGACCGGCGATCCCCCGCAGCTTTTCCACAAGCACATGAAGTGCAGGAGGAGTTTCTAGTATGAAACCCGCAGCGACTAGCCCAGTCTCGAATTCCACCTCGTCCCAGAAAAAAACGACTTTCCGCGAAATGGCCGAGTTGGCCCGTTCGCAAGGCTATCTTACCTACCAACAGGCCGATGCCTTCCTCCCCGATGAATGCACTGACTCCGTCCAGGTCGAGCGTTTGCTCGATTTGATGGATGCCCTGCGAATCGACTTTGTGGAAGGTCCCGGAAGTTCTCGCCGCGAACTCGAAGAAGTGGCCCTGGGAGACCTTTCCCTCACGGACGAACTACCGAAGCTGACCGATGATCCAATTCGGATGTATCTGTCGCAAATGTGTCGAATCCCACTTCTCAACCGCGAAGAAGAAATCATCCTGGCTAAGAAAATCGAACTCACTCGCAAACGGTTCCGTCGAAATTTGTTGCGTTCGTTCTGTGCGTTGGCCAATACGGTGGAAACACTCGTCAAGGTTCAAAAGGGAGAATTACCTTTCGACCGCACGATTAAGGTTTCGCTCACCGAGCGATTAACCAAAGAGCAAGTCTCGGCTCGGATGCCGGTAAATCTAGAAACGCTGCAACACCTAATGCAATGCCAACAACGCGACTTTGCCGTTTTCCTGAGCCGCCGGGCCAGCGCGGAAGAAAAACGTGCCGCGCGGCGCTGTTATCTCCGCCGGCGGGGAAAAATGCTCCAGTTGGTCGAAGAACTCAGCCTCCGCACGCGGCGGGTCCAACCAATGATGAAGCAATTGGAAGAATTGTCTCAGAAAATGGATCGACTGCAAAAATACCTCGACGAATTGAAGTTGGAGAATGCACCCGCAGCGCGGATTGCCCCCGTACGGAAAGAGCTGCGAGAGCTCATGCTCCGCACTTTGGAAACCCCTTCGAGCCTCCGCACACGTTGTCAGCAACTTCGCAAGCAATTGCGAGAGTTCGAGCGTGTCAAGCGCGAGCTCTCTAGTGGAAATCTGCGACTGGTCGTCTCGATCGCCAAAAAGTACCGCAATCGTGGCTTGAGTTTTCTCGACTTGATTCAAGAAGGGAACACCGGACTCATGCGAGCGGTCGATAAATATGAATATCGCCGCGGCTTCAAGTTCTCGACCTATGCCACGTGGTGGATTCGCCAAGCCATCACGCGCGCGATTGCCGATCAAGCACGCACAATCCGCATTCCGGTCCACATGATCGATGTCTTGAGCAAGTTGCAACAAACCGCCAAGCGGCTCCAGCACGAGATGGGACGCATGCCCACGCAGGAAGAAACTGCCGAAGCGGCGGGCATCGATCTCGACGAAAGCCTGCACGTCTTGGATGTCGGACGCACACCCGTGAGCCTCGATCGCCCCATCGGCGAAGGCGATGATTGCAGTTTTGGAGAGTTTGTCGAAGACTCGCATGCCGATAATCCCATGAAACTCGCCAACAACGGCCTACTCCGCGAAAAGATCGATGAGCTTCTGAAGACGCTTACGATTCGTGAACGCGAGATTGTCAAGCTGCGTTATGGACTGACCGACGGATACTGCTACACCTTGGAAGAGGTGGGCCGGATTTTCAAAGTCACCCGCGAGCGAGTGCGACAAATCGAAGCTAAGGCGGTGTCCAAGTTACAACACCCAGTCCGCAGCAGCGAGTTGAGCGAATACGTGGCCGACAGCCCAATGCTTGCCGTCGAGGAAGTGTGGGAAGAAATCCCCGAGGAACAACTCGCAGCAGCGTGAACGAATTCGACCTGCAACGGAAACCAACGAGCCCCAACCACCAGGTTGGGGCTTTTTTCGTTGAGTGAATAGGCGCGAGTTGCGTAGGCCGGTAACAAGGTACTCCGCAGTTCCGGCAGGGTGACCAGCAGGCGTGCCTGACAAATCTTAAACTCGCGCCACGCAACTCGAAACTCGCGCCGTTTTTCCTCGAATTGCCGGAACTGCGGAGTACCTTGTTCCGGCCTACGTTCCGAGAATTCGGCTTTCTCAGCCGTCT
>CALMBE010000749.1 GCA_937860165.1 uncultured Planctomycetaceae bacterium | reverse complement strand
GCAATTGAAAGCGGGTTGCCGTTTGCACCGGGAATCGCCACGCCGTCGGATATCGAAGCAGCTTTGGAACTTGGCTGCCGTCGATTAAAATTTTTCCCCGCCGAGGCCTTGGGGGGATTGAATTACCTCCGGGCAATGTCGCCCCCCTATCAGCACTTGGGGGTGAAATATCTTCCCTTGGGAGGGGTGGGGCCAAAAAATCTAGCAGAATACATTTCCGATCCCCTGATCGCGGCGGTGGGGGGCTCGTGGTTGGCCCCGCGGGATGTGATCGGAGCGAAAGACTGGCAAAAAATCGAACTGAGCGCCCGTGAGGCGCGTTCGATTATCGATGGGGCTAGGACTGGTCGCTGAAGCGACCGGTCCGAACTGTCATCGTTAGATTTATGCGGGCTGGGTTTATTCGCCGGGAAGGCGAGCGGTTGTGGGAACGGGCTCGAATTTGATACCCCGCAGTTCAAAGTCGTCAAAATTACCGTTGTCGTCGAAGGTGCCGATACCAACCCGGCCCCAGGTGAATTGTTGGTCCGTGGCGGTCATGACTGGGTCATTCATGTTGTCAAAAAATACCTTAATCGCTCCGCTTGCGCAATCACGGACTACCTTGACATCGTGCCAACCGCGGTCCCACGGGGTACCAGGTGATTTTATCTCTGAGATCATATTTCGATCAGCAGCGTTGACGATAAAAATCTGGCAGGAGTGAGGATCGGGTTTAGCTCCCAGATGCACATAATAAAAATGGGCCGGGTCTTGGTATCCCCAAAAGACACAAAGGTCCCGATGGTCGCCGGCCTCATAGTTGGTGTTCTGGACACGAACGCTCAGTTCGAAATTGCCGACGACCGGGTCTTTTAAGAGCGCGATATTCCAGGGGCTGCGATGCGGGGGCTCGAATTTGCTTTCCCCCTGGCTGCGAAGCACGGGGTTGCCCACGGCCTGTTCAGCGTCGCTAATGATTTTCCAAGTGGAGTCGCCCCCCACGGGGTCGGACAGGTGCCACCGTGACAAGTCGCCGCTGAAATCCTCCTCTACCAGGAGCGGCAATTCCTCCGCGGGCAATGAGATTGAGACGGTTACCACAAAAAGGAAACAAGAAATTGGAATCGCAAAACGTTGCATGGATTTCCCTGGAAGAGTGAGCGTATTTTGAGTAGGAACTCCCGATTAGATAGAATGATCGACTGACGAGCAAGCCCTTGGGCCGAAGGCTTAAGCCCGATCAGAAATCCAAACCGGTAATGCGTCGGCATCGAGACGATGCCGGCTAACTAATCTGCTAGTTCTTCGGCGGCGTGAACTAGGGCCGAAACTAGATCCAGGCTGCTTACGATGCCGATGGGTCGGCCATGGCGATCAACGACAATCAGCCGGTGAATATGCTCCTCGCACATGAGTCGACCCGCGTCGACCAGAGTCAGATGTTCCAAAATTGTCTCCACTTTGGGCGACATATTGGCCCGAACTGTGGTTTCGTCGAGCACCTCCGCGCGTGCCAGACCAGTGCTGTCGGGGGTGGTAGTCACATGCACGACGGGAGGATGGGCCGGACTCTCCTCGGACTTAGAGTCTACAAAGTCCGAGGCACTGAGGACACCGATACATCGCCCAGTGTCGTCGACGACCGGCACGCCGGAGATCGCATAATCGCGCAGAATCTTGGCAGCTTCGGCCATGGAACTATCGGCTTGGACCGCGACAACGTCCCTGGCCATGACATGCTCGACTCGCATCCCAGAAAGCCGTTGGGTTGTCTTGCCCATTGATCGAGTCCTCCCACGTTGGAGCGCCCTCCAGGAACCGGCCGCAAGGTCCGATCCACGAGCAAGCGGACGCACCGGCCTGCCGCCGGTGTGATCCCTAGAAGAAACCGGGGGACTAACGTGCAAATATTGGGCCAGCTGTCATTTTTCACTCATCTAGCGGAAACCGTTCTCGGCAGCAAAGCAGGTGAGCCAATCCGCACGTTTCCGAGTGATTTCGCACGGTCAGAGACCGTGTTAAACTGTTCGCGTGTTGTGCAAATCGAATCTCGAGCTCATTACTTGGCGGGAGCTTTGTTACAACATGTGTAGCCTGTTGTGCGGGGGCTGTAAGGAATTCTGTGTCACTAGCATCAGCTAGCACCAAAATTAGCGAGTTCTTTGCATCACCTACAAACTATTGACACAAAAATCTTTACACCCCCGGGGTCCCCTCTCTCAGCACCTCAAATTTCAACCACTCGGGAGTTAATCGTTTCAATTGGAAGGCATCGGAGAAAAAGTCGAAGACTTTCTCTCTCGGCGTCGGTAGCAAGACCTCGGCAGTAAGTCAGTAACCACGCTCCGGACCGGCGTTCTTGACTATTTTCAGCATCATAGCATTATCCTGAGGAATGATAGCGTTGTGCTGAAACAAGATAGCACATCGCCGCTATTGGATCACTAACGGCCTAGCCGGAGGTGCACTTACCTCCGGGATTTCCCGGAGGTCGTGGCCCTCCGGCTGAAAGGGCTATTCTTTGTGTTGCCCTGCTGCCGATACCGATGGTCGGGGGAGTCACTTTTCGACCGCTGGAAAGCGTGGCTATTTCGCTATGCCGGTGGATTGCTCTCCCGAGGTGCTATCGCTCTGATTTATGAGCGAGATACTTAGTGGGCCCGCATCGTGCTTCGGATCATCTATCACTGGTTTCTGTTGGCTGCGCTGGCTAGCAATGCGCTGCTGGCCGAGGAACCTTTGCCGTTGCCAGTTCCAGATACGGAGATCGAATCCGAGAGCATCGTCGGATTTTCCCTCGAGGAACTGGAGGCGATGGCCCTGTCGCACCCGGCGATCACCGAAGCAGCCGGCAAGGTGAGGGCCGCTCGGGGCGAGTATATCCAAGCAGGACTCTATCCGAATCCTGTAGTCGGATACCTGGGGAGTGAAATAGGCAACGAGGGGCGCGGTGGTCAACAAGGTGGTTTTCTTGAACAGGAGTTTGTGACCAGTCATAAACTCGACCTTCAGCAGCAGGCCGCTTGTTGGGAAATCCGTCGCCGCGAACAGTTGTTGGCCGAAGTCCAATTGGGCGTACTCTGCGCCGTGAGAATCCGCTATTACGAAGCAGCGATTGCCGAGCGTGCCATCGCAGTCGCCACCGACGTGCGCGATGCTAGCCAACAGGGATTGAAGCTCACCGAACAGCGCAAAGCAGCCAAAGAAGTTAGCGATGTCGATGTACTGCAAAGCCGGTTCGAGTTGGATTCGGCGAAAGTGACGGTCGCTCAATCCGAAGCCGAGTTGTTTGGTGCCCGTCAAAGGCTCGAAGCTGCACTGGGTGGAATGTCACTCGCGGACTTGCCGATTGCTGAGTTTCCCATGAGCGAACTTCCGAATTGGGCTTGGGAAGACGCTTGGACTAGAGTTCGAACCGAGAGCCCCAGCCTGGCCGCCCTACAGCTTGATATCGAACGGGCCCGCTGGAACCTGCGGCGTCAAATAGCAGGTCGCATTCCCAACGTCACCATTCAAGCCATCGTCCAGGATGATCACGCCACGGGATACACGGTTGCGGGGGCGCAGATCGGCATGCCGCTCCCCTTCTACAACTGCAATGAAGGAAATATTGAACAGGCACGGGGTGAATTGCTAGCGGCGACGCGAGCCGTTGGACGGCTCGAAGCAGAATTGCAGGCGAAACTGGCGACGGTTTTCCGCGAATTCCAGTCGGCACGGACCCAGGCCGAAACTTATCGCGAGCAAATGCTGCCCGATGCCGATCGAGCATTCAAACTCGTCAAGGTGGCTTATGGAAGTGGGGACATGGACTACTTGCGGTTGCTTTCGGCTCAGCAAAACTACAGCCGGACCCATTTGGCATACCTAAAAACCCTCCAAACCGTTTGGACGCGACACGCCGTAATCGGGGGCCTATTGACGGCTGAAGATTGAAATTGACCCAAACCGCATCTTGAGAGACAATGGGTGAAGCTCCAAGGAATGTAGGAATTTTGATGAATCGCGTGCTGACATTCTTGCTGATTCTTACCCTCACGGCCCACACTTCGTGGGGCCGAGTGTGTCATTGCGACCACCACGAACATGGCCTAGAGCACGAGCATGGATTGGAAGCTTCGCATGGCACACACACCGGTAGTGAATCGGTTTGCTCCGAAACGCTACTCACCACCACTGTAACCCCGGCTGGTTTACAGACGGGATCGCATCACAGTCAGCATTCTTGTGATTGTCTGCCCTGTGTGTTCATCGTGAAAAACTCCGTGTCGCAATTTTCTGGACACGGAAAGTCTCACTTGGATTCACATTCCAAGGCAATTGTCGAAAATGAGTTCCTCTCAACCATCTCAATGGTTGGCCAACATGCGGCACTCGGAAACCTAATCAAACCGAGAACTGCTTTGCATCTGTACTATTGCATTTTGCAGATCTGAAGCGATTGCCAACAGGCCCTCTTGTTTGCTTCTCCCGACGCATTGCGTCGGTTGCTGAAGTCGCGCGTTTCGCTAGGCGCATTATTTCTGTCTGGCAGAAAATAAATCGGATATTGCAAGATGAAAACATTTGTCTGGATTTTGCTGGGACTGGGCTTACTCGCTGGAGTGGGTTACTCCCGCGATTGGCATCGTTCGCTCGTGTTTCAACCCTCTGAGCACAATGCAAATCATGAGCACGAAGAAGCTGAGCATGATAATGAGGCACTCGACCACTCCGACCACGCTCACGGAGAAGCAGAACAGGCCCATGCTGGGCATAGCGAAGTGGAATCCATAAAGCTAAGTGCCAACGGTTTGAAGAACATCGGATACAAGCCTTTTGAAGTCCAATTGACAGACTTTGAAAGGAAACTCACGCTCCCAGCGATCGTTGCCGAACGCCCCGGACGAAGTCGGATCCATATCACCGCCTCGATCACGGGAATTGTGACTGTAATATTTGCAGTCGAGGGACAGGCGGTGGAAGAGGAAAGCCCACTCTTTGAACTGCGGATCACCAATGAAGATGTCGTGGCTGCTCAAAGGGATTTCCTCCGCACTTCTGAAAGTCTCAACGTGGTGAATCGGGAATTGGCCAGGCTTAAAGCACTGCCCGAGGGAGTGATTCCCGGCAAGAGAATCCTTGAGCAAGAGTACGAACAGCAAAAACTCGAGGCTTCCCTGCTTGCCGAGCAACAAGCTTTGGTCGTACACGGGATCACCGAAGAACAAGTCAAGAATATTCTCGATACGCGTAAATTACTGCGCACGATCACGATTTCTGCGCCAGATCACACACATCAGGATGATGGGTGTATAGGAGATCATTTGTTTCACGTGCAATCGCTGCCAGTGTCGCAAGGCGAGCAGGTCAGCACGGGGCAAGAACTGGCGGTCTTGGCCGATCATTGCGAATTATTTGTCGAAGGCCGGGCCTTTGAAGACGATGCGGCACAACTACGCGAAGCGGCCAGACAGGCCTGGAGTGTCGAGGGAATACTCTTAGTCGGTGAAAAGAAAAAGGAGGTCGTTCATGGGTTAAAGCTCTTGTATCTGGCAGATCATATCGACCCTGAGTCCCGCGCGTTTCGATTTTATCTCCGTTTGCCGAATTCAATTGTCTTAGACCAAGAACCCTTTCCCAAACGACGATTCATCGAATGGCGATTTAAGCCCGGGCAGCGGATGGAACTGCGCATTCCCGTCGAACGTGCTGAGAAACAGCTAGTCTTACCTGTGGATGCGATTGTCGATGAAGGGGCTGAAACCTACGTCTATCGACAAGACGGCGATCACTTTGATCGGGTGTCCGTGCATATCGAACATCGTGACCGGGATTCACTCGTGGTAGCCAACAACGGTGCTTTGTTCCCGGGCGATATCTTGGCGGGGCATGGTGCCTATCAAATGCACTTGGCCCTGAAGAATAAGTCAGGTGGGGGCATCGACCCCCATGCTGGACACACTCACTAATTTGCCGAGAAAGGAATCCCGGCAATGCTGAATGCCGTCATACGATTTTCGCTCCAGAATCGCCTGTTGGTGATTGCGATTGCTGTGTTTCTCGTCTTGTATGGTGGGTGGCAAGCTACGCGGTTACACATCGACGTATTTCCCGATCTCAATCGCCCGCGTGTCGTCATCATGACGGAAGCCCTGGGCATGGCACCCGAAGAAGTCGAGACCCTCATTACCTTTCCCATCGAGACGGCACTCAATGGTGCAACCGGGGTGCAAGACGTGCGGAGTTCCTCGGGAGTCGGGCTCTCGGTAGTGTACGTGGAATTTGATTGGGGAACCGATATCTTCAATGACCGCCAGATTGTCAATGAACGATTGGCATTGGTTGCGGATCAATTGCCTCAAGGAATCAATCCGCAGCTTGCTCCCATTTCGTCGATCATGGGACAAATTCAGATCATTGGGTTGATGAGCGAAGGGGGTAAGACCACACCGATGAAATTGCGGACCCTGGCCGACTGGGTCGTTCGGCAACGACTCCTCACGATCGAGGGCGTTTCGCAAGTAGTGGTCATGGGGGGAGAGCGGAAGCAGTTTCAAGTATTGGTCGATCCCAACGAAATGTTGCGATTCGGTGTCACACTGGCCGAAGTCAAGAGTGCCCTGCGCGAGAGCAACCAAAATTCCGCGGGGGGATATCTGGACGAGCAGGGCCCCAACGAATATCTGGTGCGCGCACTGGGGCGAGTTGGGTCGATTGAGGAAATCAAGCGCATCCCGGTCGTGCACCGCGACGGTCAATCGGTGCGCCTTTCGCAAGTGGCCCGTGTGATAGAAGGCCCCCAGGTCAAGCGTGGTGACAGTGCGGCCTACTCCCGCAACGCGGATGGCAACTTCGAGGGGGGGGCCGCCGTAGTGCTTACGATCAACAAGCAACCCAAATCGGACACTCGGCAGGTGACGAAATCGGTGGTCGCCGCACTAAAGGATTTGAAACCCTCGCTGCCACCCGACGTCCGCATTCTTCCCGAGCTCTATCAGCAAGAGACTTTTATCGACCTGGCGATTGAGAATGTTATGGAAGCACTCCGCGATGGCGCGATCCTAGTAATCATCATCCTGTTCTTGTTCTTATTCAACCTCAGAACCACGTTTATCACGTTGACTGCCATTCCGCTTTCCATTGTGATGACGACCCTCATTTTCGCGGGATTTGGGTTGTCTATCAACACCATGACACTCGGAGGCTTGGCAGTCGCGATCGGTGAACTGGTGGATGATGCCATCGTTGACGTGGAAAACATCTTCCGACGATTGCGGGAAAACAAACACAGTCGCAATCCGAGGCATCCTTTGCAAATTGTCTTTCAGGCCAGCGTGGAAGTGCGCAACTCCATCGTGTTCAGCACGATGATCGTTGTTCTTGTATTCGTTCCGTTGTTTGCACTCTCGGGAATGGAAGGTCGGCTATTCACACCCTTAGGGATTGCCTACATCGTTTCCATTCTGGCGTCGTTGATTGTTTCTCTGACGGTTACTCCCGTACTTTCCTATTGGTTACTGGGGGACTCGAAGCTCATGGAGCGCGAGCAGGATAGTTTCGTTCTGCGCTCAATCAAATGGATCGCCGAAAGAGTCATTCGCCTCAGTCTTCGCATTCCTAAAATAATTCTGCTGGTAACAGTGGCCATGGTCGGCGTGTCCATGCTGGCCTTAGTGGGATTGGATCGCGATTTCTTGCCGCCGTTCAACGAAGGTGCCATTCAGGTCAACGTACTGCTCCCTCCGGGAAGTTCCTTGGCAAAATCCAATGAAGTCTCGGCCCAAGTCGAGAGACGACTCCAAGAAATTGGCGCCATCAGCGAGTTCGTCCGCAAAACCGGTCGCGCGGAACTGGACGAACACGCCGAGGGAGTCAATGTCACAGAGATCATCGCCACGATCGATCCCGAGAGCAAGCAATCGCGAGAAGAAAGTATCGAAGAAATTAGCGAAGCCCTGGCGGATATTCCAGGCATTGTGACGGCCGTCGAACAACCGCTGGCTCATTTGATCTCGCACATGCTCTCTGGCGTCAAGGCACAAGTGGCGATTAAGTTATTTGGCGACGATCTCGACATTCTGCGTAGGGAGGCCGAAGCGATGCAAGTGGCCATCTCCAGTATTCCCGGGGTGCGCGACCTCCAAATCGAACAGCAAACGATCATTCCTCAGTTGCGCATCGAAGCGGATGGTTATCGGCTCGAGCAATTCGGCCTGCGAAGGATGGCAGTCAACGAATTCATCGAAACGGCCATGCAGGGTGATATTGTCTCCCAAGTTCTCGATGGTCAGCGGACCTTCGATCTCCTGGTGCGACTCGACGAATCGTATCGTGAAGACATCGACGCGCTGCAGAGACTGGAGATCGAAACTCCTTCCGGGACTTCTGTGAAGCTTGAAGATATCGCCAAAATCTATAAGGCGGGAGGGCCTAACACGGTCAATCGCGAGCAGGTCCGACGCAGAATTGTCGTGCAGTGCAATGTGCGTGACCGCGGTCTAGTCGACGTGGTTGAGGACATCAAGCAACGGCTTGCGCCGATAAGAGCCGCACTACCCACCGGTTACGACATTGTTTATAGCGGTCAATTCGAGAGTCAGCAGTCGGCTTCGGATACGATTGCACTCTTATTTTTGGCCTCGCTGGTGGGCATTTTCTTGGTGCTGTTCACCATGTTCCATTCAGTGAACTTGTCGCTCCAAGTGATGGCTGCGCTCCCGATGGCCTTTATCGGGGCCGTGGCGGCGCTGGTGGTTACGCACCAGACACTCACTGTAGCGGCAATGGTCGGCTTTATCGCCTTAGTCGGCGTGGCCTCCCGGAACGGCATCCTCCTGCTAAACCATTATCTTCATTTGGTAAAATATGAAGGGGAAGGTTGGACCAAAGAAATGATCGTGCGGGGCGGCCTGGAACGGCTGGCTCCCGTGCTCATGACAGCTTTGACAGCGGGCATCGCCCTGATTCCCCTCACGCTGTCGGCGGGCGAGCCGGGAAAAGAAATTCTCTATCCCGTCGCCACCGTGATCGTGGGGGGGCTCATCAGCTCCACGCTCTTGGATTTCTTCGTGCATCCGGCGTTGTTTTGGACTATGGGATTGGGTTCCGCGCGTCGCATTGTGGAATCCGAAGAACAACACATTTCGCTGGTGGATAAAGAAGAGTTTGCTTATCCAGGTGAATAGAACCGAATTACCTCATCCCGTTTGTGTTCAGGACATTTCCTTTAAGGAGTTAAACGATGAAGAAGTCAGCGATTTTCATTCCGATTGTGGTACTGGCTGTTGTGGGTTGTGGATCGTCACCGCCTCCCACGAAAGATACCACGCACACAGAGCACGCCGTAGACGACCATCCCAGTGAGGGTCCACATGGCGGCAGTTTGATTGAATTGGGCACTGAAGAGTACCATGCAGAATTCGTTCACGATGATGCGGCTAAGAGTGTCACCATCTATATTCTTGATTCCACAGCCAAAGTAAACGAGCCTATTGATGCTGCTGAGATTACTATTAATCTCCAACATGAAGGACGAGGCGAGCAATTCACACTCTCGGCGTCAGCCGACTCCAGCGATCCTGTTGGAAAGTCTTCCCGGTTCGTTTCGACCGATGCAGAACTTGGCGAAGAACTCGACCACGAAGATGCCGAGCCGCAATTAGCGGTGAAAATCGATGACAAATCCTACCGCGGCACCATTGAGCACAAACATGTCGCCACTCATATTCATGGCGTCAAAGAGAAGCATTAGCCGTAGGGGGCTGAGACCCAACGGCACCTCACAAGTTCTTCTGTTACTGGATCGCGTTTCCAGTGAGGCGTGAGCAACGCAGGTTTCCCTCTCAAATTCGCCTGCCCTGCGCTGCCTCACTTCCTGCCTCCCTCAGGGATTGATCGAACGATTGAATATGGTATACTGGTGAAAGCCTCCCCCGGAAATCGGAGGTGCCGAAGACTTACTCCTTTGCCTTATCAGGTGAAATATGCCCCTCAAAGTGTGCTTCTCAATTGCGATTCTTAGTGTTTGCCTTGCCCCACTGGGCTGCTCGGCTGTCGACGGCGCTTGGTTCGATTTGTTTAACGGCAAGGACACTACTGGTTGGAAAAATCCCTTCGACCACGGACAGGTGAAGGTCGTCGATAGTGAAATTCACTTGATCTCGGACAATATGTTTTATCTGGTGACCGAGCGAGAATTTGGAAACTTTATTTTTGAAGGCGAGGTCAAACTCCCCGAGGGGGAAGCCAACTCGGGATTCATGTTCCGTTGTCATGTCGAGCCGAATAATGTCTTTGGGTATCAAGCGGAGGTCGACGGCTCGGAACGTCGCTGGTCGGGTGGATTATACGACGAGGGGCGCCGCCAATGGCTCTGGCCGAGCCAATCCGGGAGAACCACCGAACAGAAATACTTGGCGTATGAAAAGGAATCTAAGGCGTTCTTTGCCAAGCCTGAAATCGCCGGTGCGATCAAACGCCACGACTGGAATCTCTACCGTATTACCTGCCAAGGGGATACCATCAAGATCGAGGTCAATGATGTGTTGATCACCGATATTCACGACGATCTGGATGCCCGAGGGCCTCTGGGAATTCAACACCACGGCGAAAAGGGCAAAACTTACAAGTTCCGTAATCTGCGAATCCGTGAGCTAGAATAAGCTGCCCGCGTAATCTTGCCACAAACCCCAGCCCGGAAGGCACACAGGCCTCCGGGAATTTCCTAGAGGCAAATGTCCCTCGCGTCGGCGGGCGAGGTGTGCGAAGTTTAGTTCTCGCCCTGAAATTCACCCTGCGGTAACAAGTTATCCAAGGCGTGGGCGATTTCTTCTTGACCTCGAGCTGGTGCTTGGCATGTAAAACCTTCGCACACGTAAAGGGTTGGCGCATCACCCAGTGGCGACTTACCAACTATTAGTGCTTCGAGCCATGGTGAGGGATTGTCACTCGCATAGGCGAGAACTTTACTGGGAAAAAATCGCCGAGAGATGTCATTGCGGACCTGCTGAACTTCTGGCTGTGCCAGGTCGCCCGCCAACACGATTTCATAACTGGGGCCTAACCAAAAATCCAGTGCCAACAACATCTGGCCACAGGCCGAGGGGTAGCGCTCGATTAATGGCACACTGGCTTCGAGCGTTTTCGTCGCGGCTTCCACGTATCGTTCACGACCGGTGAGTTTGCCAAGTTTTAGGAGCGCCATGGTTGCCATGGCATTGGCGTTGGGAACGGCGTTGTCGGCAAACTCCTTGATCCGCACTAGTAGCGTTTCCTGGTCATCGGCGGTGTAGAAAAATCCCCCCGCTTTTGAATCGCCAAATCGTTCAAGTACCGTGTCGACCAGTTGGATGGCTTGATCCAAATAGCGAGCATCGAAGGTGGCTTCATAGAGGGCGATCAATCCGCAAGCCAAATAGGCGTAGTCATCCAGATAGCCATCTACTTTTGCCTTCCCTTTGCGCCAGGTGTGGAATAAGCGACCATCACTTTGCCGCAAATCGGTTGAAAGAAAGCCGGCGGCCTTACGGGCGGCGTCTAAGTAGCGAGGCTCCGTGAGTGCCCCTCCCGCCAAGGCAAGTGCCTCGATCATCAAGCCATTCCAGGCAACCAATACTTTGTCGTCCTTGTGGGGATGAATCCGACCCCGACGAACCTCGAATAGTTTGGCCCGGCTGGCAGCCAGTTCTTGCCCGAGCTCCGCCGGGGGCCTACCCAGTAGGGCGGCTTGTTGCTCGAAGGTCTTCGGCAGATTCAAGATATTCGCGTGCTCAAAGTTCCCCTCCTCGGAGGCATCGTAAACTAGCGCAAAGGTTTCACCTGCCTCGACGCCGAGGACATCGATAATCTCCGACTTTTTCCAGGTGTAAAACTTCCCCTCAATTCCTTCACTGTCGGCATCTTCGGTGCTGTAGAAGCCCCCCACAGGGTCGGTCATATCACGCAGCACATAGTCCAAGGTCTCACGCACGGTTTGGGAATATTGTTCCTTGCCCGTGACTTGAAAGGCTTCCAAGTACGCGACGGCCAACTGGGAGTTGTCGTAAAGCATCTTTTCAAAATGTGGTACCAACCAACGGGCATCGACCGAATAACGGGCAAACCCACCTCCCAGGTGATCGTAAATCCCACCGGCGGCCATGTGATCCAATGTCCCTCGTACCATGTCGACAGCCGAGGCATCGTGCGCGCGAATCCCATGCCGCAGAAGCAATCGCAGCGACATCGGGGCGGGAAACTTAGGTGCCCCGCCAAATCCGCCGTACATGCGGTCATAGGACCGCGCTAGCTGGAGAATCGCCGATTGAATTAGGTTGGCCTCGGGTTCGCCTGTGGTGTTCGGTTGTTGAACAGACTTCACAAGCTCTTCGGTCAGGTTCTCAGCGGCTTCGTCCGCGGCAACGCGGTTGTTGGTCCAGGCGGCCGACACCGCATCCAAGATTTGGTCGAATCCCGGCATTCCGTGCTTAGCGTGCGGTGGCCAATAAGTACCCCCGTAGAAGGGTTTTAACTTGGGGGTGAGAAAGACACTCATCGGCCACCCTCCCCTGCCGGTGAGCATCTGCACTGCATTCATATAGAGTTGATCGAGATCGGGGCGTTCCTCGCGGTCGACTTTGATCGAGACAAAACTCGTATTAAGCTTTTCAGCGATCGCTGCATTCTCGAAGCTCTCATGTTCCATCACATGGCACCAATGACATGCCGAATAGCCGATTGAAAGAAAAATCGGCTTGTCTTCCCGCTTTGCACGTTCCAGAGCTTCGGGTCCCCAAGGATACCAATCGACCGGGTTCCCTTGATGCTGGAGAAGGTACGGGCTGGTTTCATGTGCGAGGCGGTTGGGCATCTTTAAGTCCATGAAGGATTTAGGAGGTAAACGAGAGCTTGCCCATTTTATCAGATTCTCGTGGTAGGGGATCCGGCTTTTGCAGGTGAGAATTCTGCCGATTTCGCTAGTGCCTCACAGATTGCAGGACAAAGAGTCAAGGACTAACTGATCATCCACCTGCCAGCTATCTTTTCAGTTCGGAGACTTAGTGGAAACAAACCAAGAGAGGAAATCGACTTTCCCAAGAACTCCTAGTGCCTGGCCCAGTCTGAATTGACAGGTTCTTTCGGGTTTTGGTAACACTTCAGCCGTCTGAAGCAGTTTTCGGTTCAGGCAGCGGCGGGAGTTGTTGGTGGACGAGGTAATGTTCGACGGCCTGGACGACGGTTTGAATGGGATCGTGACCGCGTTGTTGGAGGGTGCGAAAGACGCTCATCAGCACGGCTTGGCAGTCGGCCCCGCGCTGGCTGCGGTTGCCGTAGCTGTTTTTGCGGAGGATCACCGCCGGGCGGATCGACCGTTCGGCGTGGTTGTTATCGAAGGGAACTCCCGCTTGGTCGAGGAACGTCAACAGATCGTCGCTGTGCCGTCGCAGCCGCTTCACCAAGCGGCGGGCGTGGACGTCGTTCCACGTCCCGTCGATGAGCTCCGCCAACCGCCGGTGCAAACAGTCCCGTCGCGAAGCGTACGAGTCGGCGGACAGCTCCGGCTTCTTCCGCCACAGCCGGATCGCGTCGCCAATCAACCGCCGCAGCTTCTTGGCGAAGGGGGGCCACTCGTCGCCCGGGGACTTGTACTGCTCCGTCTGCTCCAGTTCTCGCAGCAGATGGACCAAACACGTTTGTCGCGCGGCGCAGCAGACCGCGTTGTAAGCGCCCCAAAAATCGCTCACCAGCGTCCCGGCGAATTCCGCGATAAAAAACTTCGCCAAGGCGGGGCTCCCCCGCGACCGGTCGATCAGGTAGTAGGTCAAATACGGGTTGCCAAAGCACCACAGCCAGTTCGTCCGGCCGTCCACGCGCCAGCCGGTCTCGTCGGCGTGCAACACGGCCGATTCGAGCGCCTCGCGTTGAATCTGCTCGTACCAGCCGTAGAGGACCTCCTGCAGCCGTTGCCACATCTGCACGAGGCCCCCGGCGGTGAGCTTCATCTGCAAGTGAAAATTGAACACCTCGACGATCTGCGACAGGGTGTTTCCCAAGGCGTAGTGGAGCCACGCCGAGAGGACCAACGTGCGATTGCCGAGCACGTTGCCCGGCAAGGCGGCGGTCACCGGCGGCTCGACTTTCTGGCGGCATTGCGGACACCAGTCGCGGTGGATCGTATGTTCGGTCGTCTCCGGCCGCACCTCGGGAATGTCTTCGGTGTAGCGGACGCGGGTCTCCGTGCAGCGTTTGAGGCGGCCGCCGCAGTCGGGACAGCGGTCGGCCCGATGTTCGACCTGCCAGTCGATCCGTTCGGGCGGCGGACGCCGAGAACCGGGATGGCCGGCCTTCGCCCCGGGCCGCTTGTTGCCGCGGCGCTTGGCGGGCGGCTTCTCGTAGGGCGGAATCATCCCCGACGGGGTGCTGGGCGTCGCCGAGGGAGTCAACTGGCCCTGCGCCTCGGCCAACTGCTTGCTCAAGGCCAGCAGCGCGAACACCACCGCCT
>CALMBE010000748.1 GCA_937860165.1 uncultured Planctomycetaceae bacterium | reverse complement strand
GTCCGATGTCACGTTGCTCGTGACCACCCACTACATGGACGAAGCGGAGCGCTGCACCGATGTCGGCTACATTTTCATGTCGCGACTACTCGTCTTGGGCAAACCGGCTGAACTGAAATCACTTCCCGAAGTGTCGCCCCCAGGTACAAATCGCTATGAACTGCGGGTCAATCGGCCTGCCGAGCGACTTTCGGAACTGCGATGTTTGAAAGGAGTACAAGATGCCACGCTGTTCGGCGAAACCGTGCATGTGATGGTTGACCAACGGCTGACTTCGGAGTTTCTGGTCGACGCGCTTGGCTTGTCGGCAAGCGAAGCCGACATCCGTGAAATCCCCCCCACCCTGGAAGACGTGTTTGTCACCTTGACGCGCAATGCCGAGGAAAACGCCTCGGAACTTCAAACACGGATCGCCGTGCAGACGGAGCACCCCGCAGCCCGGGGAGTGCAATCCCTGGGCGTTGAAAAGGCTCCCAGGCCAAGCGGCAATGAGAGAAAAGGGCGCACGACCGATGGTTTGATCGCGGTGATGGTCAAGGAGTTTTTCCATATCCGCCGCCAGCCTTCGACCATTTTTTTCATGCTGGTGGTGCCGGTGATGCAGACCATCATTTTCGGCTATGCGATCGATACCCAGATCGAACATATCCCTACGGTTGTGTTCAATATGGATGGCCGCGTGCAGTCGGACGAATTGATCGAAGCGTTTGTCAACACCCGCCGCTTCACGCTCATCGAGGAAGTGTACGACGAGGCCAGCTTCGATCGGGCCTTTACTTCGGGCGAGGCTAAGGTGGGGATCAAGATTCCGCCGAACTATTCGGATCGCTTAATTCGTGGCGAGCAGGTGACTGTGCAGGTGTTGATCGACGGCAGCGATTCGCAGGTTGCCACAACAGCCCTCAATACATCGCAACTCATCGGAGTGAATGCCTCGATCGCCCGCGCTAGGACGATGGCCGAGGCTGCCCAAATTGCCCCTGCACGAGACCCCACCGGACGCGCTGATTTACCCGTCGAGATCAGGCCTCGGCTACTCTATAACCCCGACTTGAAGAGCGCCCACTTTTTCGTTCCCGGCTTGGTGGGAATCATCTTGCAGCTGGTCACACTGTTTCTCACCTCGTTTGCCATCGTCCGTGAACGGGAACTTGGCACCCTCGAACAGCTTTTCGTGACTCCCGTCGGTCGCACGGGTTTGCTGTTGGGAAAGTTGGTTCCCTACGCAGCCGTGGGATTTGTGGAAACTTTGATCGTGATGACAGTGATGATTTATGTTTTCGGTGTTCCGATTCGCGGTGACGTGTGGCTCCTGATGTCGCTGGCGATGTTGTTCATGGTCTGTTCCTTGGGTCTCGGGCTGTTGGTCTCGACGATTGCTAAGAGCCAGGTCGAAGCCGTGCAATTTGCCTTCGTAGTGATGTTGCCCTCGGTGTTGCTCTCCGGCTTCGTATTTCCACGGAGCGAGATGCCGCTGCCGATTTATCTGGCGACCTTTGCAATTCCTGTCACTTACTTCATCGAAATCCTGCGGGGCATCGTCCTCCGCGGGTCGGGTTTTTGGGACCTGGTTCCTATGGTCGAAGGGCTCGTGGTCTGTTGCGCGGTCGTGCTCGTGGTGAGCGTGAGCCGCTTCAGAAAGCAACTCGACTAGGCCCCCACGCTTGCGATATCGCGATTCCGCCAGGGCCGATCACTTTTTCACTTTGGGGTGCCATGCTCACGCTGGTACTCCGG
>CALMBE010000747.1 GCA_937860165.1 uncultured Planctomycetaceae bacterium | reverse complement strand
TCGCCTGGGTTTTACTCGATCAATTTCCAACCGTGTTCCTGGGGATCGAACCCTTCGGGGAACTTGGTCGCTGCGTCGTAGCGTGGGGGGGTCTGGGGGTTAAACTTGCAGGATTCGAGAGCACTGGGGTGAATGCTGCTGAGGTCCGCGCCGGCAAACCGGGTGTTATTCAATGAAGCCGATTGAAACGCCGTGCCCCCTTTTATTTGGAATAACGTATTGGAACAATCGGCATCGTCGAAGTTTACAACCTGGAGGGCACCTTCCACCCCCGCTAAGACTCCATTCCGAAATACGGCCCCATCAAAATCGGCCTTTTGAAATGCAGCATTTTCACCACTCAGCTTGGCAAAGTTGAGTTTTGCGTGATGGAAAGTCGCCCCTTGAAATGAAGCGCTACCCCCTTTTAATGTGGCACTGTTGAGGTTTGCTCCCGTAAAGTTGGCCCCCTGGAAAGCCGCTACTCCACCATCCAAATCTGCATTCTTAAGGATTGCCCTCGTAAAATCGGCACCTTGAAAACCCGCGGTATGAAAAGTGAGTTTTAATCCGCTGAGCTCCAAGCCCCGTACATCGGCGTGTTGCAGTTTCAGGCGAGAAAAGAACTCTTCCCGCTTGGCACTCAGATCCTTGATCTCTCTTGCTTCGTAGAACGCCAATTTGGCCTTGGCGCGCAAGGCGATCGCTTCAAGCACGGCATCCATAGTAATAATGCCTGCTTCGTAACGCTTTTTCTGTGATTTAACAATTCCTTCTGCTGTCTTGATGACTTCCTCATAGTGCTCCAACGCTTGCTCCTTATCACCCTTAGCCTCGGAGAGTTGGGCACGAACCATTAGCAGGTGGTACAGGGCCAACTGCTTTTCAGCCAGTCCACCACCTTGTAGGCCTTGTTTATGGAGTACATTGACCCGCTGATAGATGGCTTCGTAAGATGCGCGAAGTTCTTCGATAGAGGCAATTTTCGCCGAAGTATGATCGTATGGTGTGTCAGCTTGACTTTCACTGGTCGCCGGTTTGGCTTCCTGTTCAGGTTCAGCCGCGACTTGCCACGTCACTGGCCCCGCTAACAATAAACCAACTCCCGCCACCAACACCAAGAGTCCGCTCCGCGAGACGCGGACCGGTTCTCGCAATGGTTCGCCGAACAGCCGTGCCACTCGGCGGCGGAGTTCGGAGGGCTGGCTTCCCGTGGCGGCGAGGGCTGCGAGGTCTGCTGAGTGCGACGGCTTGCCGCTGAGCTCCATGACGTGTAAGAGGGCCTGGGCATATCGCAGCCGAGTGGCGGGCGCCGCGAGACTGGCGGCGCGGCAGGTCGCTTCGTCACAGCAGTATTCTCGCAGGGTGCTGATTCGGCGACTCAAGTACCACAAGCCTGGATTGAAAAACAGCACCGCTTCGGCCAGCCGCTGCGCGAGATTCACCCACATATCCATACGCCGCACATGGGCGAGCTCATGGGTCAGGATCATTGCGAGCTCATCGGGCGTGAGACCCGCGAGGGCTACAGTGGGGAGCAAGATCGTCGGTCGCAGCAGCCCCACCACCTGCGGCACGACAATCCGCTCGGCCTGGGCCAGGGCCGGCACCACTCGGAGTGACCAATTATTTGCCAGCGAACGCAGCGCCGCGGCGAGCGGGCCGGTGGTGATTGGTGTCGCGGACTTCGCTAGGCGGTGCGAATTCCAGATTCCCCGCGCCAGGCGCACCAGCATCAGCCCCACCCCCAGCACGTAACCACCCATCACCCAGAGGGCGAGAGCGAACCACCAGGGAATTGGCGGCGAGTCCTGCGCTGGTGTTGGCAGTGGCGATTGGAGAGCTGTTTGCGGAGGAACGCTCACCGGCGCGGGAGCAATTGGCTCGGGTTTCGTTATTCTCAACTGCGAAATGGTTACTTCTCCACCAACAGGCAGCACACCGGTCGAGACATTTCCAGCGAGCCTAGCAAAGGTGATCGGCAACAGCGCGAGTCCCACCACCAGCGCGGCGACATGCAGCGAGTAACCGAGTTCTGTGCTTTTCCGGAGCGCCCAGGGGTTCGCCACTTTGGCTACGAAGGCCAACAGGGCAAACTGCCACAGCGAGTGCAAGAGAACAAGACACAACCGCCCACAGAATTGTGGATCGGCTAACAACGCAGCGAACCAGGTGGAACCGTTCATGATTGTTGCTCCTTGGCCTTGCGGCTAATGAGTCGACGCAGCTCGGCGTATTCCTCGGCATCGAGATCGGTAGTTTCCAGGAGATTGAGTACCAGCGCGGCGGGCGAGCCATCGAAGACCCGCGACAAGAGATCGCCGACAAATCCCCCGCTGACATGGTTTTTTTCTACTCGGGGAGCGAACAGAAACGCCTTCCCCTCTTTCCGCCTTCGCAAAAAACCCTTGCGGACCATGATGTTGAGCATCGTGATCACACTGCTGTGGGTCAGTACGCGGGCGGCCTGCGCCCCGAGCCGAGCACGCACCTCGCGGACCGGCAGGGGAGATTCTTCCCACAAGACTTTGAGAATCTCGAGTTCAAGATCGGTAGGATGTTCCGAACCGGGTCGCGCCATGGGAGTAGCTCCTGTAAGGAGTAGCGGAGCGAAGTTTTAATTCTTTCGCTGATTCTATAGGCGTGAAAAACGGGAGTCAAGAGAATCTTTTAAGAAATTAAAAGATTGTTCCCGTAGGCGAGCCGTAAGCGTCAGCGCCCGGAGCTTTACGCTCAGCCTCCGGGCGCTGACGCTTACGGCTCGCCTAAGACCCTGGTTGCTTACG
>CALMBE010000746.1 GCA_937860165.1 uncultured Planctomycetaceae bacterium | reverse complement strand
AACATGGCCACAGCGGAGTACCGCCGTGGCCATGGCACCCTCATTTTGAGAAAACGGATTGGCCCTGAGGCGGAACACGATATTTCCGTCAGCCCCGCGCAGGCGGGGGTGTAAGTGGTGCCAAGAACTGGATTCCCACCTACGCGGGGAATGACTCCTTGCGCTGGAATGACAGAATTTCCAAGCGAATTGCTAAACCGCAAGCGGGGGGGTAACATTTTTCCACCACCGCCCCCCGGACAACGGACAACGGACAACGGACAATTGACCACTCGCCCCCCAAAGCGTACAAAGGTGTATTGGCGATGCGAGGGATTGCGACCGTGAAGTGAGAGGTCTCTGCAATGGGGGCCTTGCGAACCTGGTCAGGGTGGAGACACAGCAGCCATAAGCCCGTGCTTCTTTGTGTGGGGGCCTCTCACCTCCGGTCGCCGTTTTGTCCGTGCTTCGAGTTCGAATACCATTTTTTTGCCTGGTCGACGAGGGCTGGGAATCCGACATGACCGATGAATCCCAAACTCCCCACGGCGGTGGCAACTATGTGGTCGTGGCCCGGCGGTATCGACCCCAGGGGTTCGACGAACTGATCGGCCAGCAGCATGTGTCCCAGGCCCTCACGCGGGCGATCACCAGCGACCGGGTGGGGCACGCCTATCTGTTTACCGGTGCCCGGGGAGTGGGCAAAACGTCCGCCGCGCGAATCCTGGCAAAAGCGCTCAACTGCCAACAAGGTCCCACCACCACACCGTGCAACGTGTGCGAAATTTGTGAGTCGATTGCCGCTGGCGAAGATGTCGATGTCCTCGAAATCGACGGTGCCAGCAATCGCGGCATCGACGAGATCCGCCAGCTCCGGCAAAACGTCGCCGTGAGACCTAGCCGGTCCCGGCTAAAAATCTACATTATCGACGAAGTCCACATGCTCACCAAGGAGGCGTTCAACGCGCTGCTGAAAACCTTGGAAGAGCCCCCCGAGCATGTGAAGTTTATTTTCGCCACGACCGAGGCAAACAAAATTCCGATCACCATCCTGTCGCGGTGTCAGCGGTTTGATTTTGCCGGGATCGAACAATCGGCGATTCAAAACCGCTTGGCCCAGATCGCACAGGCTGAAGGGGTGACGATCGAACCAGATGCCCTGCAAATTCTAGCGATGCGAGCCGCCGGGTCGATGCGCGACAGCCAATCGTTGTTGGAACAGTTGCTCTCGAGCGGAGGCAATGCGATCACTTCAGCCGATGTCACCCAGATGCTGGGAATCGCCCCCGCGGCACGGCTCAGTCGGTTGGTTACGCCACTGGTCGAGGGCGATGCCGCGACGGCGTTGACCGAGCTCGATGCGGCACTGGCCGAGGGTGCCGAGGTTAGCCAGATAATGGATCAATTACTCGGGTTTTTCCGCGACGTGATGACCCAAGCGGTAGGATGCGACGAAAACCGTTTAATGTACGCCCTTCCCAGCCAGCGGGAAGAAGTCTGCGAGATTGCCACGCGTGTCGGAATTCATAAGTTGTTAGCGATTTCGCAAGTGCTCGATCAGGCTGCGGCCCGCATGAGAAGCAGCACCCACGCCCGCACCATTGCCGAAATTGCCATAGTGCGAATCTCCACGCTCGAAGTTCTCGACGACCTGGCCAGGTTGATCGATCTGCTCCAAGACCCGTCGGCCAGCGTCCCGGTGCAAGGTGTAAAAAAAAACTCGCTCGCTAGTCCCGCGCGATCCCACCCCGCGAGCCCCGTGAAGAATTTGCCCACCCGCGAGGCGACCGAACCAGCCCACTCCAGTTACCAGTCCAGTACCCAGGACATCGAAACCATAGTTGCGAATTCCGTCCCGCTGGTTGCCGAGAATGTCGAACAGATTTGGAAGCAGGCCCTCGATTCGCTCACCGGGATGGTTGCCGAACATGCCGCGCATGTCGAGGATGTGATAATCGACCCGCAAGAAAAAATGGTGATCAGTTTCTCCGAGGCTTTCTATCGAGATTCCTGCGAGCGAGCGGCAAATCGCGCCCGACTCGAAGCAGCGATCGAAGCGGTTTGCGGTCGTCGTGTCCCGCTCGTGTTGCAGACGGTCGCGCGCGCGGAAAGCACCCAGCCGGCCCCTCCCCCGGCGGTGTCACGTCGGCAACAGCAATCGGAGCTACTTTCGCATCCGTTTGTAAAAAAAGCCGTCGAACTGTTTGACGCTCAACCCGAAAAACTGCGGTACGTCCCTCCTGCCGAATAATCCTCTGTGAGAATGAAAAATGTTGAAAGGACTAGGAAATCTGGCAAATCTCGGTGGGCTCATGAAGCAAGCCCAAGAGATGGGAACCAAGATGCAACAAATGACTGAAGAGCTCAAGACCAAGCGTGTGATTGGTTCAGCGGGAGCGGGACTTGTCGAAGTCGAAGCCAATGGAACGGGTGAAGTTTTGGCCGTCAGGATCGATCCTTCACTCTTCGAAAAGCAGGATCGAGAATTGATCGAAGACCTCCTCCCAGCGGCGATCAATGCTGCCCAAGCGAAGTCGAAAGAGCTCTATGCTCAGCAAATGCAGTCGCTCACCGGAGGGATGAACCTGCCTGGACTGGGCGAAGCGCTGAGTCAATTGGGTGGACTTTCGCCGTAGCCGAATCTTATTGCGCCGGGTTGAACAGGGAAGGATGGAAGAAAGCCACGGAATTTCACGGATTAAACACGG
>CALMBE010000745.1 GCA_937860165.1 uncultured Planctomycetaceae bacterium | reverse complement strand
CAGTTTCGACGGGTCGCGTTCGCGCAGGGTCTCTGCCGTGATGTCGTCGGCCATGAGCAACTTCAGCCAGTCCAGGAGTTCGGATTCGAGGTTCTTCATTCGAGGTGGGAGGGGTGGAATTAAGCGCAACTCAAGCTACCCATTTTCACTGTTTTTTGATTCAAAATATATCGCAAAGTGCTTGCATTTGCCCCGCAATCGCCATAAGGTGTACGGATGTGCGGTCACGGAGTTAACCACGGTATCCGGTCCTGCACCCTCATTTTCAAGGAAAAGGCACCTTTTGCAAAGCCTGTCAATGACCGTGAAAGGGAGTTCACCAGGTGCTGGTTGTATCCCGTAAGGTTGGTGAGCGGATTCTCATCGGCGACCAGATCACGATCACAGTGATTAAGGTTGGCAGCGGTGGTGTGCGTATCGGGATCGATGCCCCCAAGGAGCTGGCAGTCGTTCGCGAGGAGTTAGCAACACAAATCCGCACAGCTGAAGAGCAAATCATCAAGCTCGCCCAGCATACCCTTCTGGAAGTCGAATCGACTTCACGTTTGGCGGAATAATCGTCGTTCGCTGAATTCGCCCTTTCAAAGCTATTTAATCAGGGGCTGGGATGCCTCTGCCGGGGATTCTTTTTTCACGGTACGCGGCTCCGTAGGTTTCTTGACCGTGCGGGGTGTGACCGAGAGTTCGGAACGCACATCGACTATCGCCGGACTGCGGACCGTATCGAGTGGACCGTGCTCGCTGATGCAGTTTCGGAGTCTTGCCAGTTTCGCATCGAAGTCATCTTCGCCAGGTGGTGAAATCGTCGGTGCCGCGCCCCACACGACCCGTGTGCCCCCTCGGGTCATCAAGTCGTAGACAAAGTAGCGGTGTTCTTCAAAGATTTCGGGCCGGGACGAGGGCAGGATATCCACCAAGGAAAGTTGTTCCCAATCGGCTGCTAATCGCCAGGCTAAATCGGCTGCGCCGGTAACGCGCGGATCGTCCCATCGTTGGCCGACAGGGGGGCGATCGACCACGTTTTGAATTCTCGGTAGATATCGTTTGTAGATTTCGGGCACATCTTCCAGGGGCAAGTGAACTGCCGAGTGGTCGATGGGAATGAGCAACATCCCCTTGGGACCAGACATTTCCACAACCGCCACGGGCTTGCGATAAGTCAGCTCAACGTTCACCCCGGCTGGATAAGTCTTGGTGATCTTCTCTACGGAAGCGACCCAGGGATGCAGCACAAATGCATCTTCCACAAGGCTCGAAAAGGCTTCGTCGAGGATCGACAGTCGGCCTTCGAGTCCAGCATTGCGAAGAACCTCGCTGCGAATGTCAGCAGTGACCCACTCTGGCTGAGGAGAGATCGACATCCGCTCGGCCGAAAGCAGGTACTGTTCCGAGTGATTAATCTGAGGTGCAACCTGGTGCCACACGAGTTGCATGCCCCAACCCAGGAGGCCGACTACCAGGAGAGCCACGACAACACGCAAGCGCGGGATCAAGATAGACCGAGCGCGATTCGAACGTGGATTCGCGGGGCTGGTGCGGGCAGCTTTGGATGGTTTCTTATTGCGTTTGATCGTAGCCACGACAACACCTCCTTGCGCTGCGCTACACCAATAAATCGATGCTTACCAGATTTCCAATTCGGTCTCGAGTTCTACCCCAAGTCGTTCGGCCACCCGCGAACGGATCATGTCGATCAGTCGCAAGACATCCTGGCTGGTAGCCCCGTCGGCGGCGACGATAAAATTGGCATGGCGGTCACTGACTTCGGCACCGCCGACTCGGGTCCCTTTGAGCCCTGCCTGATCGATGAGCATTCCAGCGCTCATGCCACGGGGATTCTTAAACACTTGAGCGACGTTTTGATGCGAAAGTGGTTGGCCAGCTTTCTTGACAATCCACTGTTTTTGCATCCGCTTGGTAAGTTGTTCGGGGTCGTCCTCTTCGAGCAAAAATTCTGCGTTGAGGATGACAAGTTCATCGAGGCTACTTTGTCGATAAGCAAAGACCAAGTCTTCGCGGTCGCGTTGAATTATTTCGCCGCTCCGAGTCATCACTGTGGCGCGGCAGGCCCATTGGCCGATGTCGCCCGCGCGACTCCCCGCGTTGCCATGCAGGGCTCCGCCCACTGAGCCAGGAATCCCCACCAAGGGCTCCAGACCAGCGAGGCCAGCCCGTACCGATTCGCTAATCGCATGCGCAAGCTTGGCTCCACCCCCCGCGAGCAAGAGATTTCCCCGGATCTGCAGGTCGGCAAAATCTCCACAGCCGAGGCTCAGTACCATGCCGGG
>CALMBE010000744.1 GCA_937860165.1 uncultured Planctomycetaceae bacterium | reverse complement strand
CGTTATGTGTAAGTTGTGCTATCATTTGAATCCCGCCAAGGACGTGCAGGGCAACGTCGAGGAAGCCGTCGCCGAGACTCGGGCCATGCTCCACGAGTTTGAAGAAATCGGCGAAAAATATGGCGACGTCGCCGATGACCCCGACGCGATGGAAAAACTCATGAACCGCCAGTCGGCCTTGCAGGACAAGATCGACGCCGCCAATGCCTGGGAACTCGACCGGCAGATCGAAATCGCCATGGACGCGATGAACCTTCCCCCGGGAGATGCCGACGTTACGAAACTCTCCGGCGGCGAGAAGCGTCGCGTCGCGCTCTGCAAGATTCTGCTCCAACATCCCGACTTGCTCCTGTTGGACGAACCCACGAATCACCTCGACGCCGAAAGCGTCGCCTGGCTCGAACGCCACCTCGCCGAATACTCGGGCACCATCGTGGCAGTTACCCACGACCGCTATTTTCTCGACAACGTGGCGGGGTGGATCCTGGAGCTTGACCGGGGGCAAGGTTTTCCCTATGAGGGAAACTACACAGCGTGGCTGGAACAAAAATGTAAACGGCTACAATTGGAAGAGAAAAAAGCGAGTGCCCGTCAGCGAGCCTTAGCGCGCGAATTGGAGTGGGTCCGGTTGGCTCCCAAGGCGCGGCAAGCCAAAAACAAAGCGCGGGTAAATGCTTATGAGCAGATGGTCTCCGAAGAGTTCAACGACAAACCGGATGAACTTGAAATTCAGATCCCTCCCGGGCCACGGTTGGGAGACATGGTGGTTGAAGCGGTCAACTTAGGTAAATCGTACGGCGACCGAGTAATCTTCGAAAACGTGAACTTTCGCTTGCCCGCTGGGGGCATCGTGGGCATCATCGGGCCCAATGGGGCGGGAAAAACCACTCTCTTGAAAATTTTGATGGGGATGGACGAACCCGATGTCGGCGAGCTCCGCATTGGCCCCACCGTGGAACTCGGTTACGTCGATCAGTCCCGCGATGCGCTCGAGCCGGATAGCACGGTGTACCAAGAAATCTCGGGGGGACTCGACAACCTGCAAATGGGCAATCGCACGATGAATAGTCGGGCCTATGTTGCCCGGTTCAACTTCACCGGCACCGACCAGCAGAAAAAAGTGGGGATACTTTCCGGAGGGGAACGCAATCGCGTACACTTGGCAAAATTGCTGCGGCGAGGTTCCAACGTGCTCCTGCTTGACGAACCCCCCAACGACTTGGACGTCGATACCCTCCGCGCCCTGGAAGAAGCCGTTGCCAATTTCGCCGGATGTGCCGTCGTGGTGAGTCACGACCGGTGGTTTCTGGATCGGCTGGCAACCCATATTTTAGCCTTTGAAGGGGACGGTTACGTCCACTGGTGCGATGGGAATTTCGACACCTATGAGCGTGAACGACACGAACGACTTGGTGCCGAGGCTGACTCCTTGCACCGATTCCGGTATAAAAAACTACAGCAGAATTAGCCCCCAGGCGTCGTGTGCTTCCGCACACAGCGTACAGTTTCGCCTGGGAAACATTTCCAATTCGTTTCGTGAAGCGAGAGTAACAAGATGAGCGTAGTGCGTGTAGGTTCCACCCAGAAATTTGCCGATAATTGGGACAACATCTTCAGCGGCAAGAAAGCCAGTTCTAAACCGTCCACCAAGAAAAAGCCGGTCCGCAAGGCCGGGCAGAAGGAAAAGGATACCGTTAAGAAAAAGTCACCCGCCAAGTCGCCGAAGAAATCTGTGATCGCCAAGAAGTCGTCGGTCAAGAGAGGAACGGCTAAACTGTCAGCGTCTAAGAAGGGAGTACCCAAGAAAGCCGCGAACAAGAAAAAGTCCGCCGTGGGCAGTAAGAAAAAAACCAAAGCAGGCCTAACCCAGCAAGTGCTTTTCTAGCCGTTAGCCGGCATCGTTCCGATGCCGCTTGACAATTGCCAGCCAAAAGCACGCTACGGACTCCACTTTTCCAGTAGCGCGAGCAATTTCTCCTCGCTGTAGTCATTCCCTTTTTGGATCTTCGAGGTGTCGAGCGAATGCAGCAGTGTGCCATCGCTCTCCAGAATATACCAATGCGGATAACCGGCGACCGGAGGGTATTGGCCCAGAAATTCCGTATTCTCATTTTCGGCGTGCGTGAAACTTACCTTCATGAGCAGGTATCCATCGTGCAGCGCCGTCGAGACACTTGGTGTCTGACGAATGAAACCATCCAACTTGTGACAAAACTGGCACCAGGTGCCGCCCACTTGCAGAATGATTCGTTTCTTCTCGGCCTGGGCCCGTTTGACCGTCGCCGCCAGATCGATTGCCGGATCACTGGCCGGATCGTACTGAGCCACCGTGTAAATTGCTTCCTTTACGCCCGGCTGGCAACCCGGGAATATGGACACCCCGACAGCTAGAAGAATCGAGTTCCAAATAATCCGATTGGGGAACAGCATGGTTTCTTGCTCCGACGAGTGTTAATCAGACCGCTGCGACGGGCAAGGGTCCAGTGGCAACCAATTTCTTTTGACGAGAATTAACGGTCAGGTTAAGACCCTCCAACATTCGTGCTCCTAAGAGTTGCAAGTCACCGGGTTCTGCAAATACGACTTCGTCAACGGTGAACTTTCCTTCGACATGCAAGATCGCAAAACCCACGCTACGAGCGATCTGCTGGCCATTGGCCATGACAAACGCCAGGTCTTTCTTCTCGCGTTGAACTCCTATCCCAGAGAGCAATTCTGCGGGAACCCAGGTGTACTCGCTCCCCGTGTCGACCAGTAGGTTAACAACTTCTACCGTTCGATCTCGCTCGGCAACATACTGGATAGCACAATTTGTGTGACATGTTCCCGTAGTCAAATTATATCCACATTCGAATCCGAACACCAATTTCTCACGCCCGGCCCAGGAAATCACCAGTTCGAGTGTCGACTTTGACAAGCTCGCCCTCCTTGAGATACTCGGGAACTTGGATGACCGCGCCGGTCTCAAGCGTGGCCGGCTTGGTCCGTGAGGTGGCGGAATTTCCCTTAACACCCGGATCGCACTGCGTGATTTTCAGTTCCACCGCGGCGGGTAATTGCAGGCCCACGCACTCCTCATTGTAGATCAGGGCCAACATCCCCTGGAGGTTCTCGGTGACAAACTGCATTTGCTCGGCGATATCCGCGGCAGCGATGGTGAACTGATTGAAGTCCTCGCTATCCAAAAAGTGAACCTGATCACCGTCGGAGAACATCAACGTCACTTCGCGGCGCTGGAAATCCGTCTCGGGGAGCATGTCGGTCCCCTTGCAGCTCATATCAGACTTCTGTTGTGTAAGCAGATTGCGCGCGCGAAACTTGTAGAGCGTGCTGCCGCCTCGAGCCGAGGGAGATTGGACACTCATGGATTCGATAATGTGCGGCGCTTCTAAGTGAAGCACTATCGCGCCAGGTTTGACATCTTTTGCAAGCATAATTGAGTTCAGATTTCGGAATGCGGAATTATTAGCCGCGATGCAACGCATCGCAGGAAGCTCAGCCCACGATTTCACCAGCCGCAGGATCGAACGTCAAGCCGTCGGTCAACCGTGCCAATGTTTCGACCACGGTCAATAAACAAGTGGGATCGAGCATGTCGTTCGGGCCGTCGGGGCCCTCGAAATCATCGCTGAATTCGTCGCCAAAATCATCGTCGAAGCCACCACCGAATTCATTTCCTACGGGTTCGGGACCACTTCCCGACATTCGTTCAAAATGGGCAACCTCCAACCGGGCGTCCGACTTGATGAGATGTTGGAGTTGAGCGGGCGAGAGCTGACTTTTTAGTTGCTTGGCCCAGACAAGATTCTGCTCGATGATGGCATCCCCCGTGGCATAACTGATTTCCACTGCCGCGTGATCTTCCGGCGATTCCACCAGGATCGAGTCAAACAGACCCTCAGAATCCGCGGCAGGATTCTCTAGCTCAAAGTGCATGTTGGCTTTTCTGAGCGACTCGGAAACTTGAGCGAGAGCCGGTCGTTGCTTCCGTGAAAACAGGATGAAATACGTTTCGAGCCAATAGAGTTCGTCGTCGCAAGACATGATCAAGGTTCTCCCAAGTTCAGAGCGATTGTCGCGCGATGAGGCTATTCACCATGGGGTTTCGCCCGATTCGTTCTCGGGCGAGTCCATGCCACCCTGCCATTGTTCGAGCCGCGCGGTCAGTTCCGCTTGCTCTTGCATGTTCGCCCACACGGACTCGGCTTGTTCCAGTCGAATTTTATAAAACCCTT
>CALMBE010000743.1 GCA_937860165.1 uncultured Planctomycetaceae bacterium | reverse complement strand
ATCGTCGGCGAGTTGTAAAAATGGAGTCAACCGATCAACCGTGTTGAAATTGAGATTATCCAAAATCTCGTCGACGATGGATTTCGCCAACTGCCGGATGTCTTCGTTCTTGATTTCGCTCAGTGCGGCTCGAAGGTGCGTTGAAATGCTCTCGATGCGATCTTGATCCGCGCGATAAGCATCGAGGGCTTCGCGGACTTGCTGGAGGGTTTCGCCTGCCACGTCTTCGGTGGGAAAACTCTCCAACAGTTGGCCAACCAATTGATGTTGACCAGCCGAACGGCGGAGCTGGATTTCGCGCAGGATTCGCCGCGCACCCATTTGCCGCAGTTGCTTTGCCTCGGCTTTTAAGTCTGCTTTTTCCGGAAACGCGGCAATCACGGCTTCGAGCTCTGCGATCGCCTCACGGAAGCGTTCCCCCTGCAAGTAGAACCGCACGATTTGCAGCCACTCCTGCGGGTCCTCGTGCGAGACTGCCGTTTCTAGAATCTGGGCCAGTGTCTCGCGGGGTATCGAACTGGTGGCCAGTCGCATGTCCCAGACAATCGCGCGCGGCGATCCGAGCAATCCTTCCACCTTGGCGTAACGAGGAGTAAGCTCTGTGATCCCCTGCACGATAGACAACGGTCCGGTAGCGGTCTGCATTTCGTACAGTCGGCGACCGAATTTGTCGAACGGCTCAACTCCGATACTGGGTCCGACGCTTCCCAAGGCTCCTCCCGCGCGGGCTACTTTTTGCCACACCTTGATCTTCACCAAGTTCTCGGGGGCTTGATCGAGGATCGATGTGACGCTGTCTTTGGGAACAAACACCCGCCGCAGTTCATCGTCGATGAGCAAGATCGGTGTTGACTTGGCTTCTTTATCCTTTCCAGGATCGACGATTGGAGGGTCCGCCACACCGGTGACCGGCAGTACCCGCCCCTGAAAGATGCGACCGTCTTTCATCTGGATTTTCTGTGCGCAGGCCCGCGGCAGCGGACAACATGCCACTAAACCGCACAGCAGCAGAATTCCAGATAGGCTTCGCACAGTAATCTTTTCAAAAGGGGGCTGGGGACTGGGGGTTCGGGGGCTGGAGAATACTCTTGTCATTCCCGCGAAGGCGGGGATTCCACTTCTTTCGGCTACATACTTAGTACTTATGACTAACGACTTACACCGTTCCCACTCCCTCGTTGTAGTGGCTCAATGTGTGTTGGAGAATCCACCAAGGCGAGTCGATTCGCGGCGATTCTCGCCCGCAATACATTGTGGCCCGTGGCCCAGAACAGTCAATTTCACTGTCGAGGGCAGGAATGGGTGATCGCCCGCGAGATTTCGGCGAAATGCACATATTGACAGTCAACTCCCTAGGTCCGGAAAATATCGCACTCTGGTAGACTGTAGCGACTGTGCGGTCTACGGCATCCTGTTCCTCGCTTAATGAGAGCCCCTGTGAATCTTCGCCCT
>CALMBE010000742.1 GCA_937860165.1 uncultured Planctomycetaceae bacterium | reverse complement strand
GGGCGGCCAAGCCGCGCTCGTTGAAGCCATCGGCCGTGCCGATACCGTAGATCGTGGTCACGAGGCTGCCGTACTTGGAAGTCCACTTGGCGGGATTTTCCGCAAAGATCGTGGCGTCATCGATCATGCCGCCGTTCCGTTCCATGCCGCGCGGCAAGACGGTAAGGATCGGTTCAGTGGATTCGGGCCAATCCATCGTGCGTGACACTACCACGGCCAAGCCATTGTCATTCGACAAGATGCGGGAGCAGGCCCCGACAGGGAGCAGCGGGTAAAAAGTGTTGCCGATCAGCAATAGCGAAATGATCACCGGGTGGAGATAACGCATGGGAAATCCTATTGGTTTACCTCGATCGAATCTGGAATACTCTGACGCTTGGGGCAGCATAGTCTTTACCCCCTGAAAAATTCCATGAGAGGCTGCATATTTCTGGAGCAATGATTAGGCGAATTTAATTGCCAAGCACGCCGAGTATATCTTGGTAAGAATCGGGACAGCGTGGCCGTCCGGCTGAACGGAAGGCAGAATTCGGAATCTGGGTTGCGGAACGAAACAGTCCCACAGTCTCCCCAACCCAGGACCCATTTTCCGCTGCTTTTTGCCAATTGCAGCCCTTGTATGATTCGTTAGAATGAGGGATTACACAGTGTCCGAGTTCTCCTGGAGTTAAGTGCATGTCCTACCAAAGTTCCGGCCCGCCACGGCGCCCGATGAAGCGCAAACCCACCAAGAAGATCCCCAAGAAGGATCCCATCTGCGTCGATGGTGTTCGACCCCGGCCGATGTACGTGGACTACAAGGACTTGGATCTCCTGAGCAAGTTGACCAATCGCCACGGGCGCATTGTCAGCCGCCGCAAGACCGGTTGCCAGGCCACGAGCCAACATGCCGTCTCGAAGGCCGTCAAACGGGCCCGCTTCATGGCGTTGTTGCCCTACGTGGGCAACTGAGTTACGGGCGAGAGTTCCAAGCAAATAAAACTGCGTGGTTTGATGCGAGGCATTTTTCCAGGATCTGGTTTGCCATGTCCGAACCTTTCCGCACCCAGCGTCTTGTCGAGTTCCACGACACCGACATGGCGGGGATCATGCACTTTGCGTCGTTCTTCCATTACATGGAATCTGCCGAGCACGAGCTACTGCGCTCGCTGGGCTTGAGTGTCCATGCCCAGATTGCGGGCGAAACTCTCAGCTTCCCCCGGGTGGCGAGCTCTTGTCAGTTTCAATCCCCAGCCCGCTGCGAAGACCTGCTCGATATTGCCATCCGTATCTCGCGCCTCGGAGCAAAGAGCATCACCTACGATTTCGAGATGAAGATCGACGAACGCGCCGTCGCCACGGGGCAAATCACCTGCGTCTGCTGCCGAGTCGAGCCCGGCCAGCCGCTCGAGTCGGTCCCGCTTCCCGAGGAAGTTCGCGCGAAGCTCCAGCGGTATGTGGGTTAGAAGTGGCTGGTGGGGAAGATTGCAAATTGCAAATTCTCAATTGAAAATTTGCAATTTGCAATCTCCCCCACCAGCGACTCGCAGGGCCGATCAGTTTTCACTTTGGGGTGCCATGCCCACGCCGGTACGCCGGTGTGGGCATGGGAATCTCCGAGAGTGAGTCCCCTTACTGACGTGCGGGGCTAGAAAGGGGCTTTCCCTCCGTTGTGCCGTCGTGGGTCAAATTTTTCTTGGCCAATTATTTTCGAGATTCTCCAAACCTCTCTTGACTTACCCTCACTGTACTAATGCAACTAGTACAGTGAGGCGACCATGCAGTTCCTATGCGATACCACCAGCCGCGTTCCCATTTACCGCCAGTTGACCGAACAGGTCCGCGCGGCGGTGGCTCGGGGGCGGATTGCACCGGGGGAACGGCTCCCCTCCGTGCGGCAATTATCGCGGGAATTGGTGGTTAATCCCAACACCATCGCCCGGGCCTACACGGAACTCGAACGCGACGGCGTCCTCATCACCCAACCGGGTCGTGGAGTCTTCATTGCCGAACTGCGGAGCGATCTCACCAAACGGGCCCGGCAACGGCACCTCGAAGAGCAACTCGAACAGTTGATCGTCGAGGCCGTCCACCTGGGTTTCTCGGCCGAGGAGTTTCTGGCCCTCACCACCAAGCGAATGGAACAGTTCGCTTTCACTTCCCCCAGTAAAAGCGAGGCTTCCACATGACGGATGTCATCCGCACGCACCGACTTACCAAACACTACGGCTCGCAGCGGGTAGTCGACTCCCTGAATCTGCGGATCCAGCGGGGACAGGTTTACGGATTCCTCGGCCGCAATGGGGCCGGCAAGAGCACCACCATCAAAATGCTCATGGGAATGGTCCAACCCGACTTCGGCACGGCGGAGCTCCTGGGCGAACCGGTGGAAAATCTTTCGCCCGAAACCCGCAGCCGCATCGCTTACATCGCCGAGGGGCACCCGCTTTACAACTGGATGTCGATCGACGAAGCCGTGAAATTCAATCGGGCCTTCTACCCGCAATGGAACGACACCCTGATCGAGCAAATCCTTGATCACTTTGAATTGCCGCGGAAGCGGAAACTCCGGCGACTCTCCTGCGGGCAGCGGGCCCAGGTATCGCTGGCTTTGGCGGTGGCCTCCGAGCCCGAGTTGTTGATTCTCGACGATCCGACGCTCGGCCTCGACACGGTTGTCCGCCGCGATTTTCTCGAATCGCTCATCCAGATCATCCACCGCGAAGGCCGCACGATTCTCTTTAGCTCGCACATCTTGGGCGATGTCGAGCGAGTTGCCGACCGGATCGGCATCCTGGTCGACGGGGTCCTGCGGGTGGATTGCCCCACGGATCACTTCCGTGAATCGGTGAAAAAACTGGTGCTCACCTTTGCGGGCCCCGCCCCCGAGGATTTTTCCTGCCCCGGCTTGGTGCAGTGTTGGAATCGGGGGACCGAGTTGGAGCTTGTGCTGGTGGGCTACGACGACACCCAACGGGCCGCCGTCGAGGCCCTTGGTCCCCGCAACATCGAAGTGGTCGATCTCAACTTGGAAGAAGCCTTTATCGAATACACCCGCGGTAAGCGCCGTTCGCTGCCGCTCTTTGCACAGGAGGTTCGCCATGCTCAAGGCACTAGCGATCAAGGAGCTGCGTGAGTCACTGGGAATCGTCGCCCTGGCCGTGCTGGCCCTGGGTTACGTTATTCTGGGACTCATCGGCGTCACCATGCTCCCGTGGCAGTCTGCCGGTCAGCCTTACTTTCCGTTTTCGGCAGACGCCCATTCGTTCAGTCAGGCCGTGGTGTTGGGGGCGTTCAGTTTGCTCTTGGGTTTTCGGCAAACGGCCTGGGAACTCCACAACGGCACGTTTTACTATTTGCTGCACCGCCCCCTGCCCCGCTGGGTGGTGTTTGCGGTGAAGTTGGTGGTCGGTACCGCACTGGTGCTGCTGGTGAACGCCCTGTTCGTGGGGATTTACGGTTGGTGGGCCGCGACGCCGGGGACGCACCCCACGCCGTTCTTTTGGTCAATGACGCTCCCCGCCTGGAAACTGGGGCTGGCGATGGTGCCGGTCTACCTCGGGGCATTTTTCAGCGGCCTGCGACCGGGCCAGTGGTTCGGCTCCCGGCTTGCCCCCGCCGTGACAGGCATCGCAGCGGGTTTTGCTGTAACTGGAATGCCCTGGTGGTGGCTGTCGGCGATCATCGGCATCGCCGCTGTGTCGCTGATGCTAGTGGGTATTTTTTACTACACCCGAGTGAGAGATTATTGACAAGTTCGTAGCATGGCCCCCCGGGCCGTGCGACAAATCCTGGGGCGCACGGGCCGGGGGCCCATGTTACTTTTTTTGACAACCAGCTTCTTGGACGTGAGATGCCATTATGAACTCCACCAACCAACGAAACCGACAGTTCCCCATCGTCCTCACCGCGATCATCGTGGCGGTGGCCCTGGCCATCGCCTGGGTCGTGGTGCTCGGCATCGGTCAACAATTGATTACCGGGCTACTCGGCCCGGATCGCAGCCCGATCGAAATGTTACATATCAAACTCGATGGCACTCCGCTCGTCGTCAGCCGCAGCATGGACAATTATTCCGGAGGCCGAACAACTTATCGTACTCTGGAAGGGGAACAAGTCGAACTCGGCGACGATGAAACTTCGCTCAATGCCCAGCAGTTGTCCAGTAGGCCCCGTGAAACGGTCTTGATTGCCGATCCGATTAATTGGGGAGAACGACTTACTAGCTCGACCGATTACGGTAACCCTAGGATCTTTTGGTTCACGGTCCGCGATGATTCCCGTGAAGGATTTGTCTACTTTGTAGGATACGATTCGACGACCAAACTACCCATTGGTTTTCTTGATCGAACAGGATTTCACGAAACACCTCCCTTGCCAGAGAACATGTTTCACCTCCAAGGATTTGTCTACACCTACGGCACCTGGATTGCAGGCAATGGCCGGTGGGAATCGCCTAGTTTCTATCCCCAATTTCTCTACGGCCTAAACAAGGAAGCCTCACCTGCCCCCTGGTTTACTTTCATCCTGGATGAGGGGCGGATTTGGCAGATCGACTTGAGAAAACGAACAATCGAATCCTTTGCGGAAAGCGACGATGCAATTTCCATGAATTTTGTTCTCGAACCGGTACACACACGACCAGTAGAACAGCCTGAAAATGGTAAAGTGATCGAGCCCGCTGAGGCGAAGACAGAAACACAGCGCAAAACCGTGACCAGACTTGCCGTCCGTCATGCTGATCGGATTGAGGTCTGGAATGCAACCTCCAAGAAAAAGGTGGTTTATCCGCTTCCCGAGCGACTCCGTAATCTGGATTCCCTTGCTTGCATTTCACTCGGCAATGAACAACTCTTGGTTCAAATTGATAATGGCTATTCG
>CALMBE010000741.1 GCA_937860165.1 uncultured Planctomycetaceae bacterium | reverse complement strand
TTCGGCGATTCACATGCCCACGCCGGAGTACCAGCGTGAGCATGGCACCCCAAAACTACGCTATGGCAATGCCTAGATTTTGATTGCAATTTCCAACTCCCTCAGGACCCGAGTCATGGCTTATTTGGTTCGACATCGACTGCTTTGGATCGGTTTGATTCTCGCCCAGTGCGGCAACGATTCCCGGGCACAAGAAACCGCCGTGTTGCGGGCAACTCATACCGCATCTGCTGAATCAGACACCCAGCAGTCCCCAGGCCAACTGGTTCGATTCGCACAAATACCGACCGTTATCGGTGATCGCGTGGTGCAGCGGATCGGCACGGAGTTGGAACTTCACACCGTGATCAAACAAGCGGGGCAGATTTCGCACGACAGCCAGGCTTCGATCCGCCGTCGCCAAGAACGTGAAGTCGAAGTGCTGGAAGTGGTCGACGGCCGGGCCCGTCGGGCGCGCGTGACTTACCATCTATCGCGCGAGATGTCTCCCGGGAATCCAAACCCGGCAGAAGAACTCGCGCAACCAGTGGAAGGCAAATCCTACCTCATCGCACGCGCAGAAGAACAACTGCTCGTAACCGACCTGGAAGGGGCGATTCCGCCCCGCGCGGAGTATGAGCTTGTCCTGAGCAGCATGGAAAACTTCGGTAATCCGAGTGCCCTGGCCGAGCTGTTGTTGTCGCGTCCCCTCCAAGTGGGCGAGCGGCTTGAAGTCCCTCGTGAGCTAGCCGTGGAGATGATGGGGATGCAACAATTTGGCGTAGTCCAGCGATTCGATCTCGAATTGCAGTCACTACGAAAAGTGGAAGACCGAGACTGTGCGGTCTTCGCCGCTCGCATTGCCACTCAAGGCAAGCCCGACAATCCGCTCCGCGTCCGAGCGCAAGGTGAGGTCGTTATCGAAATCGCCACGACCCGCACCATCCAGGCCACGCTCCGGGGCCCGATGACTCTCGCTACACTCGAACAAGGGGTGCAACACACCGCCACGGGCGACTTGCTGCTCGCGGTCGAGTCGAAGTACCACACGACAGCTCCCTAGAGTTATGTCAAAATCAAAAATGTGGGTGCCATGGCCACGGCGGTACTCCGATGTAGCCATGCTCTATCGGCCATTC
>CALMBE010000740.1 GCA_937860165.1 uncultured Planctomycetaceae bacterium | reverse complement strand
TTGGGGTGCCACGCCGGTACGCCGGTGTGGGCATGAGAACCTCCGAGCAAACATGGCCACAGCGGAGTACCGCTGTGGCCATGGCACCCCCCCCCAAGCTTGAATAACTGATAGGCCCTGTTGATCCCCAGCGAGGGTCACCTTGTCTGTCGACGAGTGATCACCGTCAGACACAGTCCCGCAAGTAGAACCAGCGACGTAGGTTCCGGCACGGCGATCAGTTTGTAGATGATCCCCCCTGTGCCGTTGGCAGGTGTATTGGTGACCATAGCGTATAGCTCGCCGCTACCATCTTGACCAAAGCCGTGAACCGTGAGGCCATTGGGGAGTTTTTGATCGACGAGGTAGGGGAGCTTAAACTCTTTGAGCTCGCCCGTGGTGAGGTCGGCGTAAAAGAGTCGGCCATCGACCCGCGGTGGAGCGTTGCGAATAGCCAGGTCACCGAACACATACTTGCCATAGAGTTCAGGAATTCCCGATCCACGATAGACGAATCCCCCGGTAATCGAGATTCCATCGCCATGGTCGTATTGGAGTGTTCCCATGGGACCAGAAATGGGGTCGATCAAGCCCATCGGAGCACCAGGGCTATTGGCGCCCACGGTCCCTGCCCCCGGATTCGTGCGATTGAACAGGAAAGTCCCCTCTTTGATTGCCCAGCCGTAGTTGCCCCCCAGGACGACACGGTCAATTTCCTCAATCGTGTTTTGCCCCACGTCGGCCAGAATGAGGTCGCCACCCACGGTGTCGAAGGCAAACCGATACGGATTGCGGAAGCCGTAGGCAAAGGTTTCTGGCACTTGGCCGGGGCCTTGAAATGGATTGGTGGTTGGGATGCGATACTGGCCGTTGGTGCTGACCGGATCCAAACTAACGGGTGTGAGTGCAGGGCTGAGTGGGTCGAACCGCAGCATTTTTCCCAAGGGAGTGGAAAGATTCTGAGCATTGCCACCGGGCTCGATATGGCTGGCACCCACGTCGTTGGCGTTGCCTCCATCGCCGAGTGCGAGATACAGGTAACCATCCGGACCGAAGGCAATTGTTCCCCCATTATGATTATTGGCGTTCTTGCCAAAGGTAATGATCGAACGACGAGAGGCGGGATCGACCACATTGGGATCTGTGGCGCTGACCTTCCATTCATTGACCGCAGTCTGAAAGTTCTGCACGGCCCCGTTCGGTGCCGCATAGGTAGGAGAATTAACAGGTTCCGTGGAAAAGGTGTACAGCGTTCGGTAACCTGGACTGGCATCGTCGAAATAGCCAGGATGAAAAGCCAAACCTAAAAATCCACGTTCGTCGTTCGCATTGGCCGGATTGAAGGGAGGCGACACGAGGCTCCGCATATCGAGAGCCGGCGTGGGAAGCACCGCGCCATTCTCCATCACCAGGAGTAATCCATTCTGTTCGATCACGAACATCCGCTCGGTATCGCCCGGGGGATTAATGCCATAGTCGGGGGCCCCCAAACCAGTGGCCACCGGTAAGAGTCGGATGGCGATGTCACCCCTGGGAATCGGAGCCAAGGGGACCGCCCAGGCGAAGGAAACGACGGACAGGGTCGCAGCGCAACCGCAGATAAGTTTTGTTACAGACATTCTGTAGTGATTCATGAGATCACCTCCAAGTTTGTGGGACGAGGGAAGTCACTAGGTTCTGGTGGAAAATTGATGCAAGAAATTCGTTCGATGTTCTGAAGGGGGAAGCGTGGTCCCGATCACGAAAACACGCGATCGGTTCACTCTTGGCAATGATGCCTCTCGGCAAAATTACCTGCCGGCTCGTATTACGCGTTTTGAAATTGCGTTTCCAGCTGTGAGCCGTAGGCGATAGCCTCGGATGATAGCAGCTTAGGGCCAATTGCCTGGGCCACCCGACGCTAGCGCGTTCGGCTCAGGTGATTTCAAAACACGTTCTTAGAAGCGGCATCTAAGAATAGCTAAGCACCTATCTCAAAGTGAGTCATTAGCGATACCTCCTTTGAACCCTGCTATTGCCAAGACCTAAGAGCCCAAGGGCCAGCGGCAAGAAACTCATTGGTTCGGGAATGGCCCGAATCTCGGCAGGGGGGTCGGGATAGTTCACTTGCCAAATGGATATGTCCGCGTCGTCGACGACACCATCGAAGTTGGCATCCCCTTGCATCTGCAAAGCATTGGTAGTACCGGCGTTCCGCTGCCAGATTAAAAAGTCGGCACCATCGGTGTCGCCATCGCGATCGAAATCCGCCGAGGTGACGACCGCTGCTCGGTCATAGGAAAAGTTTCCTCCGGTGAGCGAAGTTTGGCCCCAAGTAGTGAAGCGGATATCGAGATAAACATCGTTGTCCACCAAGTGCAGGACGGCATCTTGACCAAGGGTCGTAATGGGGCCCCCGGCCGTCGCACCCCCGAAGGCAACTTCCCACTCCGCGAAAATAAGCTCCGACCAAGAAGCCGCGGCCAAGGTAGCACCTGGATTGTTATTAACGAAGGCCCAGCGCGTCCCCGCAGGGGAAATGTTGTTTGTGTAGGAAATTTCCGAGGACGCGTTGTAAATCCCTTGAGCCGAGCCGCGCGTGATCCAAACCCGGCTGTCGATGCGGTCCTGATTGGCAGGGTCAGTGGGTTCGGCAAACGCAGCCTTTGAGAACGTGATGTCGTGGCCACTCCACACCGACGGAACCGCGCGGGACTCGACGGTATAGAACGCGAGGGACCCCAGGGCAGCCACAAATGAAATTACGTATTTCGTCCGATTCATTATTTCCGCCGATAAGAATGTTCCGTGCGGGTCCAATCAGCCCCAGGCGTAGGTACGCTGGGTTGTTGGGTTTGGATTCGCAAAAAACGAAACTTTTGGCCCGACTTTTCCACAGAGGAATTGTGGGGGGCCTTTTTCGGACTTGATCCTGAACCAAGAAAATCATGCCGACTGCTCGCTGGCGATACGGCGGACGCGGGCATGGCACTGCGACATGTCGATCACCGGCGGATGCCACGCGAGAGGCTGGGGCTCGGCTGGGTTTCCGACTGCTCGCCGACGTCGCTCGGCAGGGGTCCATTGCGCGCGGATCCGTGCACATTGAAATGCGATCTGGCCCGGAGAAGGGAGATAATCGGCGGTGGCTCTCATCGGCGATGTTTCCTGGGGAGACTTTGGAGGCAAAAAGCCAGGGCCGAATCGCGCGCGGGTGGCGACTCAGCGAGGGCATCAAAGGCGTCGATTTCGGCCCTGGCAGGCGGTTGCATGGCCCGAATTTAACCGGCAATCATTGTGATTTTGTTTAGATCATGCGAATTCTTGAAGAATTCCGAAATCGGTTTTCCTCACGAGTCGAGCTTTGCCCACTCCCGCCAAACCACTAGAATTGACGGCAGAAACGAAGCTGATCTCGTTCTAACCGATTCGCACCAGGGAGGATGGCACAACAATGAAAGATGTCTTGGCGGTGGTGTTGGCTGGGGGTAAGGGTACCCGGCTGGAACCCCTCACCCGCGAACGGGCAAAACCGGCGGTCCCCTTTGGCGGGAGTTACCGGATCATCGATTTTACGCTCTCGAACTGCATCAACAGCGGGATTCGGCGCATCCTCGTGCTCACGCAGTACAAGGCGATGAGCCTCGACCGACATATTGCCACCGGCTGGCGGCATCTCTTGAGCCGCGAATTGGGTGAATTCGTCGACATCGTTCCCCCTCAACAGCGGATCGACGAACAGTGGTACCAAGGGACCGCCGATGCCGTGTACCAGAACATCTACACGCTAGAAAAAGAGCGCCCCGAACATGTGGTGATTCTCGCCGGGGATCACATCTACAAAATGGACTACGGCAAGATGGTGGATTTTCATAAACAGAGCACAGCGGACCTGACGATTGCCGCCTTGCGCGTGGGGGTCGACGAAGCCCGATCCTTGGGCGTCATGCAGACCGATGCAAACAGTCGCATCATCGGCTTTGAGGAAAAACCCCCCGAGCCCAAGCCGATTCCCGGGGACCCCGCGCATTGCTTGGCTTCGATGGGAATCTATGTGTTCAACGCCCATTTTCTGTTGGATCAACTCTGCAAAGATGCGATACTCCAGCACTCGGTTCACGATTTTGGTCGAAACATAATTCCCTCGGTCATTCGCTCGCATCGACTGATGGCGTATCCCTTTACCGACGAAAACTCCAAGGCAGATTGCTACTGGCGTGACGTAGGGACACTGGACTCCTACTACCAATCGAATCTCGAACTCACCGACGTCGAGCCGCACCTAAATCTTTATGATTTTCACTGGCCAGTGCGCACCGCTCAACCGAACCTGCCCCCGCCGAAATTTGTGTTCAACGAAGACACCGGTCGGCGGGGCGTGGCGACCGACAGCATCGTCGCCGCCGGGACAATTATCTCGGGGGGCAAGGTGAATCGCAGCGTGCTGGGCCCTCGAGTTCGTGTCGAGGAACGCGCAGAAGTAACGGGTTCGATCTTGTTCCGGGGGGTCCGCGTGGGCAAAGGGGCCATCGTCCGCAATGCGATTGTCGATAAATTTGTGCAAATCCCCGACGGTGCGCAAATCGGCGTGGACCTGGAACGCGACAAACGCCGAGGCTTCACCATCACCGAAGGGGGAATCGTCGTCGTCCCGGTGATCGAAGCCGCCGAGGAAATTTTCGCCCGATAAAACACGAGCCCCCGACGTTAGTCGCGGGGAATGTCGCGAAGCCGCAAGCGGCGATTTCTACTTACGACCAACGACTAATACCTTACACCACTCGTTCGTCTGGCTAAGATTTTATTAGCTCGGACACCACGCGCGCCGGGAGCACCCCGGTGAGCCTATGATCGAGGCCTTGGTGTTTGAAGGTGAGTTGCTCGTGGTCGAAGCCGAGTTGGTGCAAGACCGTGGCGTGGAAGTCGCGGATGTGAACGGGGTTCCTGACGATATTGTAAGAGAAATCATCCGTTTCGCCGTAAATGACACCGGGCTGGAATCCACCTCCGGCCATCCACATCGTGAAGCAACGGGGGTGATGATCGCGTCCATAATTCTCGTGGGTTAGGCCCCCTTGGGAGTAAATCGTGCGTCCGAATTCTCCGCCCCAGATGACGAGCGTCTCTTCGAGCATGCCGCGTTGTTTCAGGTCCTGAATCAAAGCGAAGCAGGGTTGGTCGATATCGCCGCACTGGGAGGGAAGCCTGCCGGTGACATTGGAGTGGGTATCCCAGTTGTTGTGATAAATTTGCACGTACCGCACACCGCGCTCGACCATCCGCCGGGCCATGAGGGCCGTGTACGCGAAAGTTCCCGGTTCTTTGGCAGCCTCGCCATAAAGTTTCATCGTGGACTCCGATTCGGTCGTCAAATCGGTCAACTCCGGCACGCTCGATTGCATGCGAAACGCCATTTCATATTGCTGGATGCGGGTCTCGGTTTGGGGATCTCCCAGTTGTTGGTGACTAATCTCATTGAGCGCCTGCAGACCATCCAAGGTCGTGCGGCGAACGTCGCGCGAGACTCCCGGGGGGTTGTTGATGTAAAGAATTGGATCGCCGGCCGAACGAAAACTCACGCCTGCGTGTTGCCCAGGAAGAAATCCCGACGACCAGAGTCGGGCCGAGATGGCTTGGATCTGCTCGGTATTTTTGGGCCGGGCGACCATCACCACAAACGTCGGCAGATTCTCATTGAGGGACCCCAAGCCATAGGAACTCCAAGCCCCCAGGCAGGGCCGACCCGTCACCTGATTGCCGGTTTGCATGAGCGTGATGGCCGGTTCATGGTTGATCGCCTCGGTGTACATGCTGCGGACAAAGGTGAGATCATCGGCCGATTTTTTAAACCAGGGCAACAGCTCCGTCATCCACATTCCCGACTGACCCACCTGCTCGAAGCGATATTTGGAAGGTGCGATGGGAAATCGATCCTGCCCCGAAGTCATGGTCGTCAGACGCTGCCCCTGGCGAATCGAATCGGGGAGGTCCTTGTCGTACCAGTCTTTCATGACCGGTTTGTAGTCGAACAAGTCCATCTGGGGCGGCCCCCCCACCATGTGCAAATAGATCACCTGCTTGGCGCGGGGTGGGAGATGAAGTTGAGATGCGGGCGACGCGTGTGCCGCAGTGCTCGCACCTCGCACGGAACCAGCTAGCGATGCCAAGGCGGCGGTGCCCAAGAGGTTGGTCCCCTGTGCGAGAAAATGTCGGCGGGTCACCTGCAAGCGGAGCGAATCGAAATCGTTCATGGTTAACCCTCGCCAGTTTACTTACACAGA
>CALMBE010000739.1 GCA_937860165.1 uncultured Planctomycetaceae bacterium | reverse complement strand
GTACCAGCGTGGGCATGGCACCCTAAAGTGAAAAACTGATTGGCCCAAGCCCCGCACCCAGGATTATTGCCGCAGGGAGAGCGAAATTGCATACTGATTTCGAGGGAAATAGTGGTAGAATGGTCAGCGTAGGGGCGACTCTAGTCAGCGTATTCAACGGCACAGGGTTAATATGGAATCAAGTAAGAGATACCTACGCAAAGTAACTCTGGGCTTAGTGGCCCTCGCCACTTGGCTGACGGCAGGCACTTGGTCGGTTGCAGAGGAGGCAATCGAGGCTTCCCAGAGCGAGATAACTCAGTGGGTTTCGCAGCTCGACAGTAATCAGTTTGAAATCCGAGAGCATGCGCAATCACGGCTCGCTGCTGCTGGTAAATCGGCATTGCGAAGTGTGGCCGAGACAGCTCGTAGTGGATCGCTGGAAGGTTCGACGCGTGCGATCAACGTACTTTTAAGTTGGTCCGAGGGAGCGGATCGGGGTTTGGCGGTTGCCGCCTTGGAGCAGCTTTCCAAACTCAAGAACCATCCCAAGGAAGCCCAGTTGGCAGGAGAACTCTTGGCAGATGTGCGGGAAAAGCTGGCCCTGGAATCGATCGAAGCCTTAGGTGGAAGTTATCAAAACGAACTTCCCTATGGAACCCTGAACATTCACCTCCCTTATCAATCTAACCTCCAGGTGATCATTGGCAAGCACTGGAAAGGGGGGGAGGAAGGGCTGCGCCACTTGGAGAAAGTGCCACACGCGGCGATCATCAGTTTTCACTCTCCCCCCCTGGGTGACAAGGCGTTGGAGTATCTGACTCGGCTCCCACAACTGCGACGAATCGAATTGTATGGCACCAAGATGTCTAAGGAAGCCATCGAAGCACTCACCAAAAAACTGGTCAATATTCCGATCGACGTGCGCGGTGGGGCATTTCTTGGAGTCAAAGGAGGAGGGCCCCAAGCTCAGGTGATGCAAGTCGTGCCGGGCAGTGCCGCCGACATCGCCGGAATCAAAGAGCAGGATGTCATCACGGACTTTGATGGTCAGCAAGTCAAGGATTTTGTTTCACTCACGGGACTGATTGCCGGGCATCAACCCGGTGACGTGGTCTCGCTTAAGCTTTTGCGACCCCAACCCAACGCGGCACCGCTGGCCCTTGAGCTCTCGGTGACCTTTGCTCAGTGGGGCGAAAAAACCCCTCCTCCCGAGGCCGCCCAAGCTGCAAATCCGCAGTTGCAGGTCCCTCGACCAATCCCGCCAAGGTTGAATCTCGAACGCAGGTAGCAAAAAAACAGGACCCCCGGGGGGAGTCCTGTGGTGGATTTCAATCCAAGATTCGCGTCAGAAACTAGACAGCGAGGTGTGCGTCGATTTCTTTTTCGATCTCAGCAACCCGCCCGCTGGAATGGAGTTGTTCGGCGAGAAGTTGACGGCCTTTTTCGGTCCACACGCCGATGCTGCGCAGGGGCGAGTTGGACTGAGGGCAGAGGAAAGTAACTTGCTTGGGAGTGAGTGATTGAATCTCGATGGCGTTTTCGCTGCGGGTGTATTTCACCGCAAATGCCACCTGCCGATTATTCTCTTCGTCCTCCCAATTTGCTTCGTGTGTATGCATGACTCTTAATTGCTCCCAAATACAAGTGTTGACGGTAGCCATCCTCGAGAACATGCTTCTCGGGATAGCGTTAAAAACATGTAGTTTAATCCACCATTCGGACTCAGGCAGCACGGAAATTAGGCCGTTTTGCCGTTTTTCGGGAAATACCTGGAGAAATGGTCGCTTGGTGCTCACCGCCAGGCGGATGAATCCAACAGCTAGCGAACACTATACTGTGCGCGGCCTACGGTGAGACGTTTTTGAGGTCCGACGCAACTGGTT
>CALMBE010000738.1 GCA_937860165.1 uncultured Planctomycetaceae bacterium | reverse complement strand
CGGCGTACGAAAGAGCAGGGCCGACTGGGTTTTCCGGGCTTCGGGAAAGCGGTCTGGTTTGACACAGGCAAAGGTTACTGCAAACCCTTCGGCAGGTAGCTCTTGGGCGAGCAGGTCTTGCACTCGTTCGGCACCCGAATAATGCTCGCCGTTGATAACATGGAGCACCCGTCGCGTGGTCAAGGCCTTGATTGTCTCAGATGCCGGGGCGACCGGGGCGAAAATAGCTGCACTTTTCCTCATAAGAAAAGTTTAGGTCACCGCCGCAGGTGGAATTGTGCCGGTGGTAACGGAGGAACTGATAGACAGGGGGGAACGACAAACGCCCTGGGGTTGCAACCCCAGGGCGTTGAAGTATCTGAAGTCATACCCGAAGAAGGAGCATCTACACTTCCTTGCTGGCGATCCAGGACATCATTTTGCGGAGCTCTTTACCCACGACCTCGACAGGGTGGTTCCGCTCGCGGCGACGAATCGCTTTGAAGGCCGGGGCCCCCGCCTTGTTTTCGAGAATCCACTGCCGGGCAAATTCACCGTTCTGAATCTCGGTGAGAATCTTTTTCATCTCGGCCTTGGTCTCGTCCGTCACGATCCGCGGGCCACGAGTGTAATCGCCATACTCGGCGGTGTTCGACACGCTGTAGCGCATGTAGTTGAGCCCACCCTGATAAAACAGGTCGACGATCAACTTCAATTCGTGCATGCACTCGAAATAAGCCATTTCAGGTTGGTAACCGGCTTCGACGAGGGTTTCAAATCCAGCCTTCACCAAGGCGGCCGCTCCGCCACAGAGAACCGCTTGCTCGCCGAAGAGGTCCGTTTCGGTTTCCTCGGCAATGGTCGTGCGAATGACGCCCCCGCGAGTGCCACCGATGCCCTTGGCGTAGGCCATGCCGACTTTGAAAGTTTCTTCACTGGCCCCATCGCCCAGGGCGATCAAACAGGGGACACCACCGCCGGCGACAAATTCACTTCGCACGAGATGGCCAGGACCCTTGGGAGCTACCAGCAGCAGATCGACCCCCTTCGGAGGCACCACCTGGCCAAAGTGAACATTAAAACCATGGGAACACATCAGAATGTTGCCCGGCTGGAGTTGATCGCGAATCGAATTGCGAAAAACGTCGGCCTGCACTTCGTCGGGGAGCAAAATGTTGATCACGTCGGCTTGCTTGGTTGCTTCCTCAGCCGAAACGGGCTCGAAGCCGTGGCTCTTGGCCAGGTCGTAGTTCGGCCCTCCCGGACGCTGCCCCACGATGACTTTCACACCGCTTTCGCGCAGATTCTGAGCATGGGCGTGGCCTTGGCTGCCATAACCGACGATGCAGACCTTTTTATTCTTGATGAGATTGAGGTCGGCGTCTTTATCGTAGAAAACTTCCATGCTCTTCTCCTGTTTGAATAAATCTTCGGTGTGTTCAGGCGGCGTCGTCGTCGGCCACGACATGTTCCATATATTCCGGTCCCCGCGCCATCCCGGCGACGCCGGTGCGGACGATTTCGGCCATGCCGATGGGCTGCATCAAGGCGATAAAACTGTCGATCTTGGCGCTGTTGCCGGTGATTTCGAGGATCAGCGAACTGGTGCTCGCGTCGATGATGCGGGCGCGGAACACTTCGGCAAGGCGCATGGCCTCGATCCGTTCCATGCCCTTGTTTACGACCTTGATCAGCGCCATTTCGCGCTCCACATGCTCGCCTTGTTTGGTCAGGTCAACGACGCGGCGCACGGGGATGAGGCGGCCTAGCTGTGCGCAAATCTGCTCGATGATTTCAATCGGTCCAGTGGTGACGATGGAAATGCGCGACTGCGCCGATTGCTTATTGATGCTGGCGACGGTCAGGCTTTCGATATTGTAACCGCGCCCGGAAAACAATCCGACCACGCGGGCAAGCACACCCGGCTCGTCATCGACGAGGACGGAGAGGCAATGGCGTTCGATGTTCGTGGGTTTCATGTTCATACCAGCACCATACCTTCTTCCGGGGTGGCTTCGGACGGGCTGGCGGCATCGTCGCCGAAAATCATTTCGTTATGGCCTTTGCCGCCGGGGATCATGGGGAAGCAGTTGGCCAGCTTTGCGACACGGCAGTCGACGATGACCGGGCCCGCGTTGTCCCAGGAGGACAGCACGAGGTCGGCGAGGCCGTTGCCGTCCGAGTCGCCGCCGGCGGCCGCGATCACCGCGGGCTCGGCGAGCGACTGCGCGTGCACGAGTTTCACGGCCACCGTTCGGCGCAAATTGAGTTGCGTCGCGCGATAGACCTTGCCCATGCCGCCGGTACCGATCCTCGCGTCGAGCCGATATCGCTCGGCGATGACCATCCCGATGATCTCGG
>CALMBE010000737.1 GCA_937860165.1 uncultured Planctomycetaceae bacterium | reverse complement strand
TCACGATTTGGGTCTGCCGGAAAGCTGCCTGATCTACGATGTGTCGAACGCCTGTCTGGGAATTCTGACCGGGATGATCCAGGTGGCCAACATGATCGAGTTGGGTCAGATTCGTGCCGGAATTGTTGTCGGGACCGAATGTGGTCGACAATTGGTGGAGAATACCGTCAAGGAGTTGAATGAAGACACTTCGCTCAATCGCCAGAATATCAAGCACCTGATCGCCTCGCTGACGATCGGCTCGGCGAGTGTGGCAGTGCTGCTGTGTGATACCGAGCTGAGCCAGACCAAGAATCGATTTGTCTCTGCCTCGGTGTTGGCTCGCACGCAACACCACCAACTCTGCCGCAGCACGGGCCTGGAAAATTTCATGCGGACCGACAGCGAACAACTCATGCTGCAAGGGGTTGCCGCCGGGGCTGAGACATTCGCGCGTTTTCTAGCCGACTCGGGTTGGCAACCGGACACCATCGACAAGACGATTTGCCATCAGGTGGGAGTGGCTCATCGGAAGATGTTATTTCAATCGCTGGGTATCGATCCGCGCAAGGATTTCTCAACCTTCGAGACACTTGGCAACACGGGTGCCGTCGCACTGCCAATCACCTTGGCCTTGGCTGCCGAAGCAGGTCACCTCGCCTCGGGAGACCGAGTAGCGCTGCTGGGAATCGGCTCGGGAATCAATTGCCAGATGCTCGCAGTGGAGTGGCAAGAATCGCGTGTGAAAGGGGATGTCGAAGGGAATTCTAGCCCTAGTCGAGAGCAATGAATTGCCGTATTTCGCAATTATTTGCGAAAGAACCCTAATTAATCCAATCGTCTCTAGCTCTTGGGACAAACTGACGATTATGCTAGATAGAGCGGAAAGCCATACACAACACGTCTCAACCAATTCATGTTCATTCGCACTTCTTACCTACGACGCCTGACGAGCTGCCTAGCGATTCTTGTATCGCTCATTGGCAGTTTGCAGCAGTCTCACGCCTTCTGTCATCTGACGGAATGCGACTCTGCTAGCGATCAGGAACAATGCCAGGCATGTCAGGCTAAGAAAGCTTGCTGTCATCGACATGAACACGAGCAAGGTCCTACCGTTGAGCAAGTCTGCTGTGGCTATTCCGAGGCTGCTGATCACCACCGTGTCCCTTGTCAGGATAGCTGCTGGTGCTGCCGGGCTTCCGAGCCTGTCAGTATTCCCAAGGACGGTTCTAGCAATGCTCAAGAGTTGCTGGCCTACTCCGCCTTAGTTTCAGCTGACTATTTGATGAGTGTTCCCATCGAGCACTTCGTGGCCTCCTTTGACGACAATGTTTTCAGAGAATTAGACACACTTTCTGCTGCGCAGTTTTGTGTGCAGCTTTGCCGCTTTCGGATCTGATGCCGCAGCAAAATGAATGTCGCATCCAGTGCGCGACATTTTCTTTCCAGTAAGTTCATCGCACTTTTGTGTGTGATCAACTGATCCCCAACTCGCGCCCTCAACAATCATTGCGCTTGCGCACTCAGTGATTGTTTGCACTCGGGTAGGCGAAATGGAATTCCATAACCCAGGAACTAGAAAGGGAGCACACGCTATGTGCCAACAGGAAACCAAGTTGATTTTTTTGACCATTTGCCTCACTGGACTGATGGGCGTTTACGTTCAAGCAGCAGTCCCGCCCGGCAGTTACCAAGTGCAGATTGTGGCAGCCGACATGTGCTGCAAGGGTTGCGTGCAGAAAGTCTCGGGGCAGCTTTACGCAGCTCCAGGAGTCATGGAAGTCAGTGCGAACCTAGAAAACAGAACCGTCGTCGTGACAGTTTCGCAGAACAAAGGTGCGACGCTCGAGCAACTGTGGCAAGCGGTGGCAGCCGGAAAAGGTGGACCGACACAGCTCACAACCACGAACGCTACGTTTACGCTCACGCCAGCCGAGTCACTCGACAAAAGCCAAATCCTGTCGGCAACCCAGAGTCACATCATCGTCGAAAATCTTAGCTTTGAAGGCCGTGCGCAAAAGATTGCCAATCAGCTTTACACGACTGACGGAGTCGTGAAGGTGAGTGCTGACGCCCCGCAAAACACTTTGATTGTGACTAGCCAACAGGCGATCTCGCCATGGGCCTTGATTGCCGCAGTGACAAAGGCCCAAGAGCGTCCGGTTGCCATTCAGGGAGCCTACGGACAACTGAGCATCGCTTGGTCAGCCAACAAATCAGGAATCACGAATCAACAAGCCCACCAATCCAATAATGGAGGAATTCAAAGATGAGATCGCTTCAAATACTAACGCTGCTGGCCGTAGCCAGTTTGCCGTTCGCCGCTGGTTGCGGAAAAGGCATGGATTCCACCGCGACTGCGGCACATGCGACAGCCGTCAACATTGATGGCAGCAAGTTCTTGCTCAACGAAGAGCCCGACGGTGCCGTGGGTGTGATCGCCGCCCGCGAGTCCGCCGAGGATGGCAAGCCACTTGTGATGGTGGGACGTATCGGCGGTGCGGCCAATCCTTGGATCGATGGACGCGCGGCTTTCACACTGCTCGATGCTTCCATGACGGTTGTCGCGGAAGGTGAAGAAACTGAAGGAGCCATCTGTACGGAAGATTGTTGCGCTACCGAAAGGTTGGCTTGCACAGCGATGGTCAAAATCGTTGACGCTGACGGCCAACTGATTGCCATGGACTCACGCCAACTGCTGGGTGTCAAAGAGGCCGACATGGTCGTGGTCGAAGGCAAAGCACAGAAGGACAAGGCCGGCAATTTTGTGATGCTCGGCGACCGCGTCTACATCCGTAGATAGGCGTTTGAGTTTGATAACAGAAAGAACCTAAATGTTCGGTCAAAAACTCTTGCCGTGGGATTACGGAGTTCGAAATTTATTCCGACGGCCGTCACGGAGCGCGCTGACTCTCGTGGGACTCACGATTGTCGTGCTTTTGGTGTTGGTTGTTGTGGGATTTATTCGGGGGCTTGAAGCGTCGCTCAGCGCCACAGGCAATCCCAACGTGGTGTTGGTGTACTCGCTATCGTCCGCTGCCGACATCGAGAACTCTGCGATTCCCGCCAGTACTCCCACATTGTTGACGGCCAGCGTTGACGGGGTGCGCAAGAACCACGGTGTTGAGTATGTCTCCCCCGAGTTGTACTTAGGCACCCGGATTTCGGCGGAGGGAATGAGCGAACCGGGTTTGGGCCTGGTACGTGGCGTGACAACTTCCGCACCCTTAGTACGTGAACAAGTGCAACTGGTGGAAGGGAATTGGCCGCAGAGCGGAGAAGTCATGGTGGGACGGCTGGTGCATTCCAAGTTGGGAGCCGATGCAGATGCTTT
>CALMBE010000736.1 GCA_937860165.1 uncultured Planctomycetaceae bacterium | reverse complement strand
CCGATCTGTGTGAATGACAATCGAAAACGGCCAATGGGGGTGTAGTCTATGGACTGATTGCGGAGTCGCACGAGAATCTGGCTGCCTGACTGGACCTCCAGTGGTTTCTCGAAGCGGGCCAACCAGATCGGTTCGGTCGCCTCCTGCTTGGCGTCTCCGAGCGACCAACCGGTCCCAGGCAAGTCGTCGATTGCCAAAGTGGCGCTCGAGTCCTTGCCGACATTGGTGTGGGGATCGATCAATTTGACGGGCTGACCGTCAACTTCGACTTCAATCGTCGTCACCCGACAATCGCCAGAAATACTTGTGCTGAACAGCCCCTTCGAGAGACTCGCATGGCGCAAGGCTTCGAGTTTCAGCCCGGTCTGGACCCCCGGTGGCAAGGTTCCCGCGATGACGAAATCGTCGTTACTATCAACCAACTCCGTAACGAGGACCGATTGATCTTCGAGCAACTCGAGCCGCGTCCCTTGGGCCGTTTCCAACTTCGGCTTTGACAATCTTTGCCACAACATGCCATTGCTCTCGGCCGCGAGCCACGTTTGGGTTGCATGTTCCCAGTTAGTCAATTCGGTAGCAGTCGGCTGGGGAGTGTCTTTGATCTTTTGCTCGAGGTCGGCGATATCGGCCTGCAGGGCCGCGACTTTTTGTTTCTGTTCGTCAGTCGGCAGTGCCAAGACCGGGTTGGCATTGGTGTTGGCATCGATCCCGCCGGTCTCATCGACGCTGTTGAAATAAGCGTAGAGTCGGTAAAACTCTTTGTGCGTGATCGGATCGAATTTGTGATCGTGGCACCGACAGCAACCGATCGTGAGCCCCAACCACACAGTCCCGGTGGTTTCCACGCGGTCGACAACCGACTCCACCCGCGATTCCTCGGGATTGCGTCCTCCCTCGCCGTTGAGGCCATGATTCCGATTGAATCCACTCGCAACTTGCTGATCGAGCGAGGGATTATCGAGCAAATCCCCTGCCAGTTGATGCAGGGTCAACTGGTCGAAGGGGAGATTGTCGTTCAGCGCCCGCACGACCCAGTCACGCCACGGCCACATCGTTCGCGTTTTATCGTCTTGAAAGCCATTCGTATCGGCATAGCGGGCCGCATCGAGCCACTCGAGCGCCATGTGCTCACCATAGCGCGGTGAGGCGAGCAAGCGGTCGACGACTCGCTGGTAGGCGTCGGGTGAATCGTCGGCGAGAAACGCGTCGAGTTCTGCGAGTGTCGGCGGCAGACCGGTGAGATCAAGTGACACGCGCCGCAGCAGGCTTTCCTTGGAAGCTGGGGGCGAAGGGTGTAACTGCTCTCGATCCAACCGACTCAGGATAAAAAAATCAATCTCGTTGCGGGGCCAAGTGGGGTCGCTCACCTCGGGCCGGGGGATACGCCGCGGGGGAACAAACGACCAATGCTGAGTCCAGTTCGCGCCTTCCGACACCCACTGTCTCAAGAGCTCAATTTCTTCGGCCGTGAGTTGTTGCTTGGCCTCGGGGGGAGGCATCCGCTCGGATTCGTCGGAGCTGGTGATCCGTCGCACGAGCTCGCTCTCCTCCGGTTGGCCTGGAACAATCACGATCGCCTTGGCATCTTCTTCGCGATCAAGACGGAGTTCGGCCTCGCGTTTGGCTTCAGCGGGGCCATGGCAGGTGTAGCAGGCGTTCGACAAGATCGGACGAATCTGCGAATCGAAATCGATCGCCGGTTCCGCGCCCGCAACAGTCGTTGCCTTCAGAAACACCCCAGTGCAAAGCAGGTAGCAGAGACAGAATTTCCAACAGCTGCGCATAGTCACCACGGTCAAGTAAAGTATCTGCCGACAGGGTTGCGAACGCCCGGGGGTTGCAACCCCCGGGCGTTGGGGGGGAGATCACTCCATTATATCACGCCGAAAAATCAATTTAAGGAGGGTATTCCTGCATTTTCGGCATCGATTTTTGCACCGAGAATTGGAAAATCAAGAGCACCAAGGCGTTGCCAATTCTTGCGTACTCGGTCGAAACTCGGTCCATTTTCAACTATGCCGCATCCCAATCAATTTCGACACCAGACCTACTGTGATTCCCTTCCTGAAACATCTTACCATGTTTTGAGTGGTCTGAAGCCAATTTCTCCCGACGCGGTGGACTTTCACGCACGGGTGGCAGCCGCTTGCGCTCCGTTTCGCACGGTCCGCTTGGCGGCGGTGTTCCTGGTCCATGGAACCTTCGTGGGCAACGATGCTTTGGGGCTCTTGACCGAGTTGCGCCGCTACTGGCCCGAACTGAGTGAGCGACTGCGCTCGGCGATCAAAGGAATGGTGGACTTGGTCGTGGGTGAAACGGGCAACTACACGGCGGAGTTTGCCGACGCCCTGGGTGCTGGCCTGACGGCTGCTCAAGGGGGTGTCGTGCCGGTGAGACGCTTCAATTGGTCAAGTCAAAATAACCACATCGGCAGGGCGGATGGAGCGATTGGCTTGATCGCGGAGCTGGCGACTCTGGCCGAATCGATCCCCGCCGATCGGTTCACCTCCGACAGGCCACCGCGGGCGATGCTCTGGGGCCATAGTCACGGGGGCAACGTGCTGGCGATCGTTACGAATCTCCTGGCGGCCGATGCCGAGACTCGGCAACAGTTCTTCGACGCCGCGCGAATCTTTTTTCAGCGCTCGCGCGAATCGGCTCCCGACTCCCCTGCGTGGCAGCAAGTCGAGCAACTGCTTGCCGATCCCGAACACCCCGTGAGAAAGCTTGCGCTCGAGATCGTCACCTTTGGCACGCCGATCCGCTACGGTTGGGACACAGCCGGGTACGACAAATTGCTCCACTTCGTCAATCATCGACCCACGGCAAGCCTGCCCGAGTACCGCACGGGGCATCCCCTGAGGCCACGGCAATTCTGGCGGGCCGTCGATGGCGATACGATTCATCAAATCGGGATTTCGGGGAGCAATTTCATTCCCAATCCATTGGCCCTCCGCACCTTGCGCGCGGACTGGCGACTGAAGCGTTTATTTGAACACAATTTAGCGTGGGAATGTTTGCTCACAAAACTAAGCCGCGGCCAGCGCGTGCCGGAGGAAGGGCTCACGCTGCTGGTGGACTACCAGGATTCGAGTTGGAATCCCACTTACCACCTCTCCGGCCATGCCGCCTACACCCGCCGTGAGTGGTTGCCATTTCAACTGACAGAGATTGCGAAAGTGTTTTGCTGAATCGAATCCTTCGGCATGGCTCAGTATAAGTTTCCCAATTTCAGAATAAACCACGGAGTCACGGAGATGAAAAGTGGTGGGTGGCTGGAGATTTCTTTTCCCCGTACTTATGACTAATGACTTACGACTTCCACCTTCTGCTTTTCCGTGCCCTCCGCGACTCCGTGGTATAATTATTTCCTTCAGTAGGATGCAATAATGAGTTTCTTCATTCAAATCGCGACGACAACTTCAAGCCCAGAAGAAGCGGAGCAGATCGCCCTCGCATTGGTCGAACGACGCTTAGTGGCTTGTGCTCAAGTGTCGGGGCCCGTGACCAGCGTGTATCGTTGGCAAGGCAACCTCGAACAGGGAAATGAGTGGCACTGTACACTCAAGACGCGCGAATCACTCTTCGAGCAAGTCACGGCTGCGATCCGCGCCCTGCATTCCTACAAGTGTCCGGAGATCGTGGCCACGCGGATCGAAATGGTCAGTGCGGACTACGAAGCCTGGTTGGAAGCGGAACTGAGATAGTGCGAAGTACTTTGGATTTTCACGAAGCACCTGTTCGTGAACCCCTAGCTGGTAGGCCGGAACAAGGTACCCCGCAGTTCCGGCATGACCCGCCAGTGCTGCCGGAACTGCGGAGTACCTTGTTCCGGCCTACGACTAGAGCTGTCGGTGCAATATCTCAATCTCGTGTGTTAGCGTCGGTGCCAGCTCTGCCAAGCGACTAGGGATGTCACGGCTGGCGTTGATGACTGTAAGCACCACGATGGTCTGCGGCTGCAGATCGCAAACTAACAAGTGCTTATTCACCCGATAGAAGCGAAGTGCGGGGTGGAAGTCTGGTTCTGGACGGAGCAGATCAGGTTGCCCTACCAAGCGAACTAATGCCACCTCAATGTCGGCAAGATATCGAGAAGCCGTCGGTTTCCCCCACACGGCTGGTGAATAAGCTTCGATCTCATGGATGTCGCGGAGTGCCCGCTGGGTTAGAAGTAGTTGTACGGAGCCATCAGAAGTTTGCTTCCGTTTGCTCACTTCTTGGCCTTTTTCAGCAGTGACTTAAGGTCTCCTGCAAATGGAACGGTCCGACCAGCAATCGCGTCATGATAGCCTTCGAGGATAGCATCCCTGACTGCCGCCGCGTCCTGCTGCGACTTAAATTCGCGGATGAGCGTCCTCACGAATTCGCTCGGAGTCGCAAAGAGCGTGCCATCGCCACTGTTTTGGTCCACAAAGGCACGGAGCTCATCGGTCAGCGAAAGATTCAGCGAATTTGCCATTAGAGACTCCCACGATTTGCCACCCAATTCGGCATAACCACGTTTGCCCGATATTCGCCAATATATGCCATAGTTAGCGGCCTAGCAAGTGACTGCGATTGTCGGCATTGCAGTTGGTAGGCCGGAACAAGGTACCCCGCAGTTCCGGCGGAACCAGT
>CALMBE010000735.1 GCA_937860165.1 uncultured Planctomycetaceae bacterium | reverse complement strand
TAAAACGGCTCATGGTGTGCAACCTCGTGGATGGTGCGGGAAACAACCATCCTTGGTTGCCGGTGAGCCAGCAATTGTCGTGCTGGCACGCAGTAAACCCAACGCTGGACCGGCCTTGATCCAGTAGGGTAGGTAAATCTAGTAGTGTTGACAGTATAGATAAGGTGGTTTGGGGGATTCAAGTAATATTGGGAGATAATAACAAAAAAGACCTTGGCGGAGATTCCGCCAAGGTCTTGGTTGGAGCCATTATTGGTAATTTAGGTAATTTACCAACTGTATTCGATCTTCGAGGTCAATCCGCTAAAGCTCAACGGGCCTTCGACATTCACGTAATCATTGGTAGTAACCGCTTCAATAAACGAGTCAGAGGTTACGGCATTGAACCAGTGCGACACCGCATAACCCGCCGAGAGCCGCCAGTGGTTGCACTGGCTGGTCCAAGCCAAGCCGGCTTCGTAGTCCAAGAGCGTGACAATCCGGTCGTCTTGCCAGATTGCTTGGGCCAGCAGGGCATCGGTTGTGGTGTTGAGCATGGTGTAATCGGCATGGAACCGGCCTGTGAGCGGGGTCACGAAGATCTTGCCATAGACCGACCAACCCGAGCAGGCGGCACGGCGTTCGGCATCGAGCCCGAACAACAAGCCGCCGCCGTCGAAGCGGATGTTGGAGTAGGTATCAATCGTTCCTTGTTGACCACCCGCGAAATGACCTAGTTGGTCAAAATCCTGCTCCAAATGTCCATACCGGCCACCGACACTCCAGTTAATCACATGGTTGCAGCCAGCCTTCCAGACACGGCGAAGGCCGAAGTCGGCCAGTTGAAAGTCGACGTCATAGAGATGTCCCACGGGCCCCGTCGAGGCAGTAATCGCGGCACCTGGGTGGTGAACGAACGACCCCACGGCCCCGCCACCACCGGTAATCGTGGGCGGAACCAACAATCCCTCGGTTTCATTTTCGAGGAACGTGTAGTTGCCGAAGATGCTCGAGCAACCCGAGTAGGCAATGTCGAATCCGACTCGGAACCCCGGTTCGTGATCGTGATTCGTGTTTTGAATGATGCCGAAGGGGACCGTGCCGGCCCCGCCGATGCCATCTTGCTGCTGGGCGTGAGTGACTTCGCCGTCTGCGAGTTGCCAGTAGAGGAACTCACCGTACAGCCCCGAGCGGTGGGCCCACCAAGGCTCGCAGCACTCACAGCAGGTGCAACCTGGAGGGCAGCTACTGTCGCAGCCTCCCACGCAGGAATCGCAACCGCCACAGCAGGTGTCCATATCGCACGAGGCTGGGCGAACATTGCTGTCTAAGTTTTCTGGTGAATCTCCGAGCCACTGGGCCGATGCCAGCAAGCCGAACTTATTACTTGACGAGCCCCCTGGTTGGTTTTGGGCTCGAGAGTTCGAGCGTTGCGCGATCATTTGAGCATCGGCGATGCTTTCGAGGCAGAAGCAAGTCGCCAAAACGGCAACGACCAGCTTCGGCCAACTGCAGAAAATTTTCATTTGGATCCCCCCCCGGGAAAAGTGAGCCTGACCATGGGTCGAGGCACGAACGATGGTAAAAATTGCGGGGCTGTAAGGAATTCTGTGTCGCTAGCATCAGCTAGCACCAAATTTAGCGAG
>CALMBE010000734.1 GCA_937860165.1 uncultured Planctomycetaceae bacterium | reverse complement strand
GAGGCCATCTCGGTGATGGAGAGCGAAGACGTATTGGACGCGAAGATCGTATCTTTGCCGCAAACCTTGTTGAGAGCGCCGAAGGTCTCGTGTTTGAGAGCGATGTTTTCGACCACGGCCTCGATCACCACGTCGCACGGAGCAAGATCCTCGAGCTTCGTGGTGCCCTTGAGCCGGCCCATGATCTCGGCCTTCTTCTCGGCCGTCATCTTGCCCTTCTCGACACCCTTGCTCAGAAACTTGTCGATCGAGCCGAGGCCCTTCGCGAGCGCCGCGTCGTTCACCTCGCCCACCAGGCGGTACAGCAAGCCGGCCGCGGTCGACGTGGCGCCGGACGGTCGAGGCGTGATAACGGGTGCTAACGTGGGAGGCGATGATCAATTCATTTTGGAATCGTTGGCTGCGTTCGACGAAATCGTCCAAGTGCATGTGGCCGAACTTGTGAATCTTCTGCTTGCGATGTTCGGGGGACACGAATGTCATTTCGCAAATTAGAATCTTGGCCTCGTACATGGCGGGGCAGTTGTCGAGTCCCTCGGGTGAAGTATCCCCTAAGTACCCCACTAGGGGTCGCCGTTGCTCGGCAGTCACCTCCATGCCGCCGAGTCGGATATCCCTAATCTGGTCTCCACTGAGTCCTTGATACTCGGGCTTGAGCTTGTGTCGGCGTTCCCACACGATAAATCCCAGAGACGGGACCGTGTGCTTTGTGGCCGTGGCCGTGACCACTAATTCGCGATTGAGTTCTACTTCTTCACCCGGGCCGATCGCAATCAATTCGCAAGGGAGTCGTCCTCGATCCAAGCGGGTGAATTGTCGCAGGATTCGCTGGGTAGGATCGATGGCTTCCTCGGGCATGTAAATCCGCGGCGGTTCCATCCGCATCATCCTTCGACGGGCCACATACACCGGCAGCGCCGCGATGTGATCGAGATGGCCGTGCGAGACAAACCAGGTTTCGGTTCCCATGAAGGTCCAGGGTTGAGCCCCTAGGTCAAAGCCGATCTTGAGTTCAGGGATGCGCCAATAGGTTTGCACCGCTGCGCGGGAATAGCCTTCGAGAGTGAGCCCATCGTGGGTGAGGGACTGAATGGGGGCATTTTCGATCATGGCTGCTCGCAGTGCGGGGCTATTCGGAATCCTCCATGGTATAAGTTGCGAGCAAGTTCGGAAAGGATTCCGGCAGTCGACAATTAGTGGAACGTTTTCGGTGGAAATGTGCCGGAACGCTCAGCATCCCGGGAGTCAACAATAGTCGGGCAAGGACTCTGCGGGGAATGCATCTCGCCAAATCTCGTGGAATTCGCTGACCAGATCGAGGTTTTTTAACCACAGCCTCAAATGTTCGGTATCGAGACTTTCTCGATTCTCTCGGAGGAGAATGACCGCATCGGCACGGTCTATCATGCGACTAGCCAATAGTTTGAAAAGGATCAGATCATCGCACTTTAAGACTCGCAAGGGCCGGTCCAGATTAGCAACTTCTCGCTCAACTGAACGAGCGAGCGCCAACTTTTGAAAGGGTGACTCTGCTAGAAGGAAATCAAACTGGACTTCATAGAATTCGCCGGGGGGAGTGTAGAGGAGTTGTAGGAAACTATGATCGCCAACAATTGTTATCGCGGGCAGGCTCTTGGGTCGACATCCCTGCGATTGAAGTAGATCGAGTACCTGATCGACATTACCACGCTCGATACCCAATAAGAAATCTATGTCACGGGTCGAACGGGGATGAGACCAGACGGCGAGTGCCAGACCCCCAATAAGCGCACAAGGGTGCCCCAGTGGTTCGAGCGCATTCCATACGAAATTCAAAACCGAACGCACGGTCTCACTGGCCATGACTTCGTTCCCGTCGAGTGAGGTTCTCAGCAAGTGCGACTTGAAGTTTGTCACGCTCTTCCATGGTGCGGGAATACCAATCTCGATAGGCAGCCCGGGGATCCCCGGTATTGCCAATTCGTGATTTCAAACCGGCTTTCAGAAGGGCCTCATTTTCATCCACCAATTCTGCCCAAAGCTCGATTCTTTTTTCCAAGGAGAGATGGCTAACTGAAGGAAGATCGGTTTCGGCAAACTTCAATCTTTGGCGGCCCGGGGGTATCATCTCGCGTTCCACTCAGTTTGGGTCCAAAGGGTGAACCATCGAAAACTAAAGGGGGTATTGAATTGTCGACTGCGCAGAAAATGAACTCTATGCTGCTTTCGGCTGTCAGCTATCGGCCAGACCTGTTTTCTCTGGCTGACCGCCGATAGCCCAGGTCGTTCTGGCTTTTATGCTACGCAGATTTCAACAAGCCGACGGCACCCCAGTTTAACACAATTGCTGATGGACTGTGAACGACTTCGTGGAAAAACAATTCAAGCCGCTTGAGAATCGGAGATTATCTCGCCTTCTTCCTCGGCAGGTTTGATCGAGATCCAAATCTCTCCAAACAGGTCCGCTTGCTCGACCTGCACCTGATGATGGCGGATGAGCTCCAGCACGGCGAGAAACATACCGATCATCTGCGAACGGACCATTCCCTCCTGAAACAGACTGGTAAAGGCTAGGGGTGCTTTCTCTGTGAGTAACTCCCGAATCCGATCCATATAAATTTCGATCGGGGTTTCGTCGTAGCGGATCGCTTTGGGGATTGCCGTTGCCCGGTCTCGAATCACCCGCGCGAAGGCACTCACCAGGTCCCAGAGTTCCAATTCTTGGATCGGTTGCGCCGTGAGATCTACGCCCTCGACTGGAGAGTCGGACTCGCGCCGCGCGAAGCGCTGCTGCCAGATCTGACCGCGCTCGGCCAACATGCTGGCCGCATCTCTGTACTTTTTGTACTCGAGGAGTCGCTGCACGATGTCGTGCCGGGGGTCTTCGATGACCGCCTCTTCTTTTTCGTCCTCCAAATGACGAGGAAGCATCATCCGAGACTTGATTTCCATGAGCCGGGTGGCCAATTCCAAAAAGTCACCTACGGCATTGACATCGATCACCTCCAGGACGGTCAGCATTTCCAGATATTGTTCCGTGACACGGGCGATCGAAATGTCGAGAATGTCGAGTTCCTGTTTGCGCACGAGATACCACAGCAAGTCTAACGGGCCAGCAAACATGTCCAGTGTCACGCGAAAACGCATCTGTCACTTTCACTAGTGGTCGTGCCAACTCTTCTGGCCCGGCGCTGAATCGGAAAATCCGTGGAAAGGGGCCGTTCGTGGAGTTGGTTTCGGAAGTGGGCGGGAGATTATGTCGATTCCTGGCCGGGAACACCAGTCCACGTCTGCCTAGTCGGCGAACAGCTATTGCCACAACGCAGTCCTAAAGTCTAAATTTCTCGCAGGAAAACTAAGCATTCAATGACTGCAGAGAGCAACGGAAGGGATCCCGAGTGGACGAGCAGCGAATCTGGGCACCTTGGAGAATTGGCTATGTGACTGGCGGAGATGACTCCGCCAAGGCGAGTGAGACTCCCGAGTCGTTTCTGCCAGGTGCCGACCATGCGTGTTTCTTGTGCCGAGCCGCTGCATCCCAAGCAGATCCTGCTGTTGCTGATCGCGCAAATCTAGTAATCGCCCGCGACGAACGGGTGATCACGCTTCTAAATCGCTACCCTTACGCGAACGGCCACCTGTTAGTCGCCCCCCGACGGCATGTTGGCGGGTTGCACGAACTGAGTTCCGGCGAACATCTCGCAGCAATGCACTTGCTAGGGTATTTGACTCAGAAAATGTCCAAGCTCCTGAAGGCCGAAGGTTTCAACATTGGCCTCAATTTGGGACGCGTGGCAGGAGCGGGGGTTCCGGGGCACCTGCATTGGCACTTAGTTCCCCGTTGGCAAGGAGACAACAATTTTATGCCCACGGTGGCTGGCACACATGTGATCTCCCAATCCTTGGAGGCACTCTGGGAGGGATTGAGACAGGGTACAACCTGCGAGGGTGATCATGGGCCATGAACTCGAAGCGAATTCCCGACTAGCGGATCGTGAAGCAATTCTGCTTGCGCCCTACGCCATGCACAGTTGCGACTCGGCCGGTCGAGAACACGCCGAGCTGGACCATCCTTATCGTGGCCCCTTCCAGCGCGACCGTGACCGCATCGTTCACAGCAGTGCCTTCCGCCGCTTGGCACATAAAACCCAGGTTTTTACAGGTCAATTTGGTGACTATCATCGCTCTCGCCTGACACACACCCTCGAAGTGGCCTCGATTGCCCGCACGATCGGGCGCGAGTTGCGGCTCAACGAGGATTTGATCGAAGCACTGGCCCTGATGCACGACGTCGGGCATCCCCCGTTTGGCCATGCCGGAGAAAAGGTCCTCGACGCCTGTTGTCGGGACTGTGGAGGATTCGATCACAACCGCCACGCCGTGCGGATCGTTACACTTCTCGAACAGCGCTATCCCGAATTTCCTGGATTGAATCTCTCACGGGAAGTTCTGTGGGGGCAACAGACTCGCATCGAGAAATCGATCGTACAACCCCTGCTGGAAATTCAGGTTGTCGACGCGGCTGACAGCATTGCCTACGACACGCACGATGCGGACGACGCCTTGGAACTGGGCCTCTTGGATCTGGAAACTCTGTTGGGAGTTCGCTTGTGGCGCGAGGCTGCTGAGAATATTCGGTCCAAGTATCTGGGCCTCGATACTTCAACCCTGAGGCGAGCTGTGATTCATCGGTTAATCGAAACTCTGGTCAGCGACCTAGTGGAATCCACCCGAGAGCGGCTCGAACAGAGCCACATCTCATCGCCGACAGAAGTTGGGAGCCACGGTGAGCGATTGGTCGCTCCGTCGGAGGGAATGAGCGTCCGCAAACGAGAACTCGAAGCCTTCTTATTCGAGCGAGTTTACCGGCATCCCAAGGTTCTCGCCGAGCGGACGATTGCCGAAAATGCCTTGTCCGACTTGTTTTCCCATTATTGCCAAAACTCCGACCAATTACCCTCAAAATTTCAGGCCCGCCTGGCTGTGGACGGTACTGCCCGAGGGGTTTGCGACTATCTTTCCAGCATGACCGACCGGTTTGCCCTCAGCCTTATGGAAGATCACCCTGGAACTAAGCATTGAATCCCGGGGTCCTGGGGTCGCAACGAACCGGACTCAATACGAACGAAGTCCGAGACAGGGCTGACTTAGGAAAGCTCACCTGCTAGAATACGCTACAGGGATAATTCTGATGCGTTGCCACTGCAATGGGGTGGTCAATGCCTCTCCACCTAATTTGATAGCCGATACAAACATGGCCCTGGTGATCTTACGCTGTTTTTTTGTGTTGGTCGCAGCGGGTATTGGATTTCAACTCATCAATTCCGATGAACTTTCGCGGGAATCCGCTTACATCCCGTGGGCCGTGTTTGGTGGCCTCGTGCTCTTAGCCTTGGGAGTAATTGCGGCCGATATTGTTGCTGGTCGCAAACGACTCGATACGATCACGGCTGTTTATTTCGGTTTGTTGATCGGTCTGTTGTTGACCTATGTCCTGAAACTGGCGTTGAGCCCCATGTTACCCAAGGCCGACACGCTGCCGGCCCAGTGGATTCCGGTCGTACTAGGGATGGTGATGTGTTACACCTGCATCAGTATTTTGATGCAAACCAAGGACGATTTCCGCTTCATTATTCCTTACGTGGAGTTTGCGAAGGAAATAAAAGGGCTCAAACCGTACGTGCTCGACACGTCGGTCGTGATCGATGGCCGGATTGCCGACGTGGTCGAGACGCACATCATCGACAACCAATTGATCATGCCTCAGTTTGTGGTGGCGGAACTGCAAGCCATTGCCGATTCCAGCGACCGGCTCCGCCGCAGCAAGGGTCGTCGCGGGCTCGACATTCTCAATCGCTTGCGATCCGATCCGAAGATCGACTTTCAGATCTTCGACCGCGAACTCCCCCAATTTGCAGGCCAGTCGGTCGATCAGAAATTGGTTCTCTTGGCCAAGCACCTGGAAGGTAAAGTCGTTACCAACGATTACAACTTGAACAAAGTTGCGAAGCTCCACAGCGTGGGAGTTATCAACCTGAACGACCTCTCGAATGCGCTTAAACCTATTTTCCTTCCCGGCGAGCACTTTGATGTCCGTGTGATTAAGACCGGAGAAGAACCGGGCCAAGGGGTGGGTTACCTGGAAGATGGCACGATGGTGGTGATCGAAGGGGGCAAAGATCACATTAACCAGACGGTTGCTGTGGCTGTTACCAGCGTGCTGCAAACTAGCGCCGGGCGAATGGTTTTCGGGAAATTTGAGAACGTCACGGGATAATTATCCAGTCGTTTCAAAACTCACTGCAAGTGTAAGGGCAATTCAGCAAGCGCGAGCGTCTTGGGTTTACCCAAGTCCGATAAGTTTTTCACATTGCCCTGTCGAAGCGGGGCACGGCAGTTCGCTGCCCACGGCTTGGCGTGCTACAATTCTCGCATGAGCGAGAACAATTCCGGTAAGAATTCCTTTCCAATTTCGCAGCCCGAAGTGCCTGGGGTAGACGCTCCTCCCCCATTGCGGAGTGTCCACACTTCGAATCTTCCGCAGTTGTTGGACGAGGGGAATTTCTCGCTGTTGGTGACCACCTATCAGGCCGGCAAGTTGGTGATCCTGCGAAACGACCGAGGAGTGCTTAACACCCACTTTCGCAATTGTCACAAGCCAATGGGACTGGCCGTGAGCGGCGGAAAACTCGCCCTGGGTTACAACATCGACATCTGGGAATTTCATAATGTACCGGCCGTGTGCGCACGCCTGGACAGTCCCCGAGGATCTGCGGGGGTAGTGGGAGAGAGTGGCAAGTGGTTAGTGGCTAGGAGAAAACTCCGGGGACTTACGTCCTCCGGCTCGTGTTTTACTCGAAACGCGTCTTCAAAATTCTCTCTCCGCAGTTCGATGCAATCCAGTAGTTTTCCCGTGAGTATTTTGCTACCCTGAATCGATCCCCGGAACATCCTTTTCTCGGTAACCAGCGTTGACTATGAGCTCACCTTCTCGCACCGTCTTGGTCACGGGCTGTTCGTCGGGAATCGGTCGAGCTACCGCCGAGTTGCTTGTCGAGCAAGGATTTCGTGTTTTTGCGGGCGTGAGAAGTTCCGAACAAGGAGCGGAACTGGCCAAGCAAGACTTGATTGCGCTGCAATTAGATGTCACGAAGGAATCTGATATTCTCGCCGCAGTGAAAGCGGTTCGTGAAGCTTCGCCCGGCGGCTTGTATGCGTTAGTGAACAATGCCGGCATGGGGCTCGCCTCGGCGGTGGAACTTACCTCACCCGACGAGTTGCGTGGCATCTTCGAGGTTAACACGCTGGGCCCGCTGCGGATGATTCAGCACTGCTTGCCTCTCTTGCGGCAGGGGCAGGGGCGGATTGTGAATGTTTCGTCGATGAACGGCACGATGGCCTTGCCGATGGTCGGGGGCTACTCAGCCAGCAAGTTTGCGCTCGAAGCGCTCTCGGACACATTGCGTGTGGAACTGCGACCGTGGCGCGTCACGGTGAGCTTGATTCGCCCTGGGCAAGTGCGCACGCCGATTTTTATCAAGGCCCGCGATCAGATCGAACAGCGTCGCGGCGAGATTCCCGCCGAGTTGCGCGACGGCTACGACGCCATGTACGCCAAGTGTGCCAAGTTCAACGAACGGGGACTGAAGTCCCGCACTTCGCCCGAAGCGGTCGCCCGGGTGGTCTTGCGGGCCTTGCAAGCCCGGAGTCCGCGAACGCACTATCAGGTCGGATGGGATGCCTTCGGCATGAGCTTGGCGAAATACTTGCCGCCGTGGATCGTAGATCGAGCACTCGCGCGGGCGATGAAAATGTATCGGAGGGTGGTGGGTGGCTAGTGGCTGGGGACCGGCGCGAGTTGCGAGTTCCACACGAGCCGCCGACGTAAGTCGGCGGAGTTTTGCACTCGACTCTCAGCCCTCACTGCGGCTTCACCGCTGCGAGCTTCTCGACCACTTTCATCACTTCGGCGGTGTCGGCCATGGGATTCACGGTTGAATTCTTGTAGGCGATGTTCCAGTCGGTGTCGATTACAAACGTCCAGCGGCTGGTGGTCACCGTGCGGGGAAAACGGATTTCCTTGCCGCCGATGTTGGCCGTGTTCGTGAAACCTCCGCCGGTCTGGACGCCGAAGGCCTTGGCGATCTTGCCTTCGGTGTCAGCCAGCAGTGTGAAGTTGAGTTGGTGGGCTTGCTTGAAGTGCCGATGGTTCTCGGCGGAGTCGCCGCTGACGCCGAACACCTGCACGTTCTTGTCGGTGAAATCTTTCATCGTATCGCGGTAGTTGCAGGCTTGCTTGGTACAGCCGCCGGTCATGTCGGCGGGGTAGAAATACACGACCAAGATTTTCTTGCCCACAGCGCTGGTGGATTTCCACTGGGTGTCGTCATCGGCAGTGGCACTGAATTCCGGGGCCTTGTCGCCAACCTTCAGGTCGACCGGGGAGTCGGCACCTAAGGAAGTTGATACGGCAAATAAAAAGGACAACGCGATGCTGATGGTTTTCATGGAAGACCTCGGAGGGAAGGATGCAGGATGTGGGGGGCAGGGGGTAGCGAGTAAAGCGAGCCGTCAGCAGACCGCACAGGTAGGTGCGATGCCCGCGCCCAGTGTAATTTCAACTAACGCCTAGCAACTAGCGACTCTTCAATTTCCTTTGACACTCCACGTAAGGCGGGTAACACCCATAGCGTCTTCTCACGGCTGCCGGTTCGCAAGGGGCTACAGGGCAGAAATTCAGGAGCTACCCATGGCTAAGCGTTTTCACCGGGCTTCGCATCTCGATCCGCCTCTCCAGCTTTCCAGGGGCCACCGCCTGCGAGATTCGCAAAGGTTAGACTAACGGATAGACAATAACCAGGTCGTGACATAGATGACTGCACTTTCCGACTTGTAATTTATGTTATGCAGCTAACGCCATGATATTTTGAG
>CALMBE010000733.1 GCA_937860165.1 uncultured Planctomycetaceae bacterium | reverse complement strand
GGAGTACCGACGTGGCCATGGCACCCCCCATCTTGAAAAAGTGATCGGCCCTGGGGATGCATTTCGCCCTCTCGCCCAACAACTGGCCATCGGATACGATGAGAGTTTCCCCCGCGTTTCAGTTTCCGGGCGCGTCACCATTCGTTCAGGACCTCTCAGTGCCTCCTAGCTACAGCACCAATTTAGAGCGCGGCAAAGCAAAAGGGCGCTACGCCTTCGTGAGTTTGGGCTGCCCAAAGAATTTGGTCGACAGCGAACGAATGCTCGGCATGTTGCAACTCGACGGCTACGAGTTGGTCAACGATCCCAAGGGGGCCGATTTTGCCATTGTGAATACGTGTGGATTCATCGAGCAAGCGCGGCAGGAATCTTTCGCCGTGATCGACGAGATGTTGGCGCTTAAGCAAAGCGGTGACCTGCGCGGTGTGATCGTTTCGGGTTGTCTGGCCGAGCGACAAAAAGAATCGCTTTTGGTTGATCGACCGGGAATCGATCAATTGGTCGGAGTCTTCGGTCGGGAAGAAGTAACCAAGGTTGCCGACCGCTTGATTGGCGGTCTGTCGGAGCAACGGAGTGTCTTTCAGCCGGCCCCCACCCATACCCTTCCCGATACGTCGCGTTTGCGGATCACTCCCAAGCATTTTGCGTTTCTCAAAATTTCGGAAGGCTGCGACCGGTTGTGTACTTTTTGCGCGATCCCCAAAATGCGTGGCAAGCATGTTACCAAGCCGATGGAAGAGGTAATTGCCGAAGCGGAGGAATTAGCAGCCGATGGTGTCCGCGAACTGGTGATCGTCGCCCAGGACACGACCTACTATGGCCTCGATCTGTATGGCCAGCCACGTCTGCCCGAATTGTTGCGCGAGCTAGAAAAAGTTGAAGGCTTTGACTGGATTCGGCTGATGTATCTCTATCCGATGTATTTTGGCGACGAACTAATCGACACGATTGCCGGTAGCGAGAAAATTATTCCCTACCTGGACATGCCGTTGCAACACGCCAACGACATGATGCTCAAGCGGATGCAGCGCCGAGTCACGCGTGGCGAGACCGAATTCCTGTTAGAAAAACTCCGCCAGCGCATCCCGGACTTGGTCCTGCGAACGACATTCATCACAGGATTTCCAGGCGAAACCGACGAGCACGTTGACGAACTCGAAACGTTTATCCGAACGCAAAAGTTTGAACGGCTGGGCGTATTTACCTATTCCTATGAAGGGGATACCCCCGCCGCCAAATTGCCGGATCACTTGTCCGAAGAGGTCAAGTCGGCCCGCCGGGATCATTTGATGGGGGTTCAGCAAGAGATTGCCTTCGAGTGGAACGACACCCAAATCGGACGGCTGGTGGATGTGCTGATCGATTCGCCAGTTCCGGGTGAACCCACCGCTTGGATTGGCCGCAGTTATGCCGATGCCCCCGATGTCGACGGGGTGGTCTATGTAACTGGTGAGGGGCTTTCGCCTGGCACTCTGGTACAATGT
>CALMBE010000732.1 GCA_937860165.1 uncultured Planctomycetaceae bacterium | reverse complement strand
CGGCGGCGAAATCGTAAACTTTGGGCGAGAGGTCAATCTCCGAGGCGAATGCCTTGTCCCATTCGATCAGCTTGCCAGAGTAAGTCGCCATCCGCCCCAATATGGCGGTCATGGTGCTGTGTGCGGCAGATTCCATTTCATTGTAGGGCTGACCTGATCGAATCGCGGCGAATAGGTCATTGTGTTCCTGTTGGTAAGGATCATTTTTCTCGCCTTCGTATTTCCACTCGCCGGACGGAGTTGCAATCGTCGCCGAACTGATATTCGCTGCCCCCTTGGTTCCCTTGGCGAATTCGGCAACCTGACTCCAGCAGTCTTGCATTTGGCGGCACTGGCTAAGCATGGTCGAGCCGTCGGCATAGGTGTACTCGACACTATGATGATCGAAGATGTGTCCGAAATCCGCTGCCGTGCGGCGCTGTCGACCTCCCATCCCTTGGGCAATGATTGGGTGACCCTTCTTCACCCAATTGCTGACATCGATGTTGTGCATGTGTTGCTCGACGATATGGTCCCCGCAGAGCCAATTGAAGTAATACCAGTTATTTACTTGGTACTCCATTTCCGTCGGTTCGTGGCCGTAGGTCTTGAAGAAGTCGGTGCGGGTTCTGACCCACAACGGTCCCGTGTTCCAATAAACTCTCGTCAGCAAGATGTCGCCAATGGCACCTTCCTGCAAGCGTTTGACGGTTTCTTGATAGGCGGGGTCGTGATGGCGTTGCAGGCCAACTCCCACGCAAAGGTTTTTCGCATCAGCCATCTTGCCGGCTGCCAGCACTTTTCGCACCCCCGGGGCATCGACTGCCAGGGGCTTTTCGGTGAAGAGATGCTTGCCTGCGGCAATGGCCGCTTCGATGTGTTGGGGTCGAAACCCAGGTGGGGTGGCGAGAATCACAAGGTCGACACCACTGTCGATGGCTTTCTGAAACGCATCGAATCCAGCGAACTGACGCTCGAGGGGAACTTGAACCCGCTCGGCAATTCGAGACTGGGCTTCGCTCCCCCAGCGTTCTTGAAGCGTACGATTCAACCGTTCCAAGGAGCGATCGACCTGCTTTTGGAAGGCATCAGCCATCGACCAGAGCACAACTTTTCCTTGGGTGGATAAGGCTTGGACTGCCGCGTCCGTTCCCCGGCCGCCGCAGCCGATGAGGGCCACTTTGATTTCGCGGTCACCCAAACCAGCCGCGCGAGCCGTCGGCAGACCTGCCGTCAGTAGGGCCCCTCCCGCTGCGAGGGTCGTGGCGTGTTTCACGAAATCGCGGCGCGTTGGCTGCTCGGAAGTCGACAGATTCATTTCGCTATTTGGCTGGGACATCAATGGACTCACCTGAAATGGGAAATTGCGGTCTGGGTAAAAATTGAGAAAATTGCCTCCCCGCCGTTCTACACTCAACCCGTCTTCTGGCCAAGGGGCAGGACTGAGAAACCAGGGCCGATCAGTTATTCATTTTGGGGTGCCATGCTCACGCTGGTACTCCGGC
>CALMBE010000731.1 GCA_937860165.1 uncultured Planctomycetaceae bacterium | reverse complement strand
GAGTCATAGCCGCAAGCAAGGCGCGGTGGCTCTGACGGCACCGGTGGCGGAAGCACGCCGCCGAGCTGGTCGCTCACGTTCTGGGCCATCAGCGACCCGAAGACCGGCCGGTCGGGCACCAGCCGGGCCAGCAGCTCTCGATGCGCGAGTTCCTGACGGCGCTGCTCGAAGACCGCGAGGGCAGCCTCTGGATCGGCAGCGACGACGACGGGCTGTTCCGTTGGTTCTGTCCCGGCTACCTGCGTCGCTTGAGTATGTATCACCAGAGATGTCGAGGTGGTTGCCTCGGCAAAGGTCTGATTGGTCACGAGCAATACCGAAAGCGCGACCTCGGCAATCCGCGCAGCACCGTCGGCTAAAACTTGTCTCGAATTCCCCCCTCGCATGGAACGCTCCTCCTCAGCGCTTGTCCCTCGAACAACCTTGAAGGTGTTGTGTGGACGTGTTTCTCGAAAGCAGCCTCCCGAATCGCTCCGCAATGGACGAGTCGACGCGATTCCCAGTGACTGCAACTCAACCCTTTAGGTTTCTATCGACCACATGAAATGTCGGGCCTGCAACAATTGTTGCGAATAAGTAAAAATGATCGGCCGGGAGAACTGTGACACGCGTGATCGGGATTCTTGCCAGCAGACAACAAGGGAAGGTTAGCTGGCAGCGTCCCGCTGCCGAGTTTCGGCGTGATTCCTGAGTAATCGGCAGCGGGACGCTGCCGGCTAACTTGGATGCTAGCATTGCAGCAGGGCTGTCAATGAATTCAGTGCCACTGCCTTCTCATCGGCTTGAATGGCTTCGCACACACTTCGCAGCTCGTGGACTTGCCACCGAGTAAATGGAATCGCACTGCCGGTGGGGGGAACCTCGGGGACCAGTCGCGCCACGATGGCAGCCTGCAAGGCTTCGATCCCCTGCTTGGTGATCGCACTGGTTGCAATTGCCGCAGGTGGCACCGACCACGCGCGAGTGACGAGATCGCACTTGTTAATCACCAAGAGCGGCGTAGAGCTCAGTTCCACAGCACACTCCGCCCAGCAATCCACGGATTCTGATCGAGGTTCACTGGTGGCGTCGCGCACCCAAATAACCAAGTCGGCAGCCGCGAGTTTGGTTCGTGCAAGGTCGATGCCGGCTGACTCGAGTGCGTCGCTGGTCGCGTGCAAGCCGGCCGTGTCGCTGAGCTCAATCGGCCAGCCCTCGAGCACCGTAACACTCGAGACCACATCGCGCGTCGTGCCGGGCTGGTCGAAAGTGATCGACCTCTGGTAACCCACCAGGGCGTTGACGAGGCTGCTCTTGCCGACATTGGGATGGCCGGCAACTACCACTTTCCAAGGCTGCACGAGATGCAAACCCAAGTTCGAGCTAGCCAGCAAGGACTGGAGTTTTTCAGTCGCAGCGGAGCATTCGTTTCGCTCGAGTGCGGCGCGTACGGATTCAATCTCACGGCGCAAGGCCCCTTGAAATTGTTCGAGCAGGATCGTGGCAGTCCGCAGGGAGACGGCTTGGGCCAACGCCTCGCGGGCTGCGGCTTCGAGGCGCGGCGGCTTATTCCACTCACGCCAATCGATTTCTCGACAGCCGCAAGTAGCGAGATCCGCGACGATTCGAGAGATGGATTGCGACCCGCCGTGGCAGTGAATCTCAAACAACTCGACGCCACGTCGGCAGACGACAAGGTCTTCCCCCTGCTCGGAACCCCAATGTCCGTACACGATTCGGCCCAAGATTTGGTCACCAAGCAACTTGCGATTGCGGGCTCGAAAGAATTGGTCCACGGCCCCGGCGGCCTGCGGACCTGCAATGGCGATAACCGCCACGGCTCCGCGTCCCGGGGGGGTCAGCACGCTCAGGGCGACACCAGATTCTGAGGATGTCGCATTCACGACTTCCCCGCGTGGACCACCAGGCTCTCCGCCATCACCAAAGCAATTCCCGAGAGAATCAAACCGGGCAGATGCCGCAGCGAGCCCAAGTGCTCTCTGAGCCCTTCGGCAAAGTACGGGGCATCCCCTCCCGTGAGAAAGACCTCTGGTTCATGACCTGCCACGGCAGAGTATTGCTGGGCGAGAATTTTTACAGTGCCGAGGATTCCCCAGTAGAGTCCCGAAGCGATGGCCGCTTCGAGCGCTCGCCACGGAAGCGTCGCGCATTTGACCCGCATGGGGAACTCGCGCACGCCGACCAGCGCTTCGAGTTTGCCGAGATCACGTTCGGAGTCGGCACCCAAAACTCCCGTGACGCGGTCGCAAAACGCGGCCGACAACGCTTTGGCCTCATCGAGCGGCAGACCACGAACCGCCTCGGTCAAGAGCGACGCCGACGCGGTCGAAATCGCACACCCCGAACCTTGGAACGCGACGTCACGAATCGCCTCGTCTTGGACCGCGAGCGCCAACGCGACGCGATCACCACAAAGCGGATTGTGGCCGTTCGCCCGCCGATTCGCCTCGGGCAGCTCACGAAAATTCCGCGGCGAACGATTGTGTTCGAGGATGATTTCTTGGTAGAGGTCGGTGAGGTCGCTCACGTCGTACCCCCGCGCGCGAACATCCCGCGCGCCTTCTCAACCGCCCGCCCCAACGCCTCGACCTCGGCGACCGTGTTGTAGAGCGCGAACGACGCGCGTGCCGACGCAACCACGCCGAGTTTCGCCATCAACGGTTGCGCACAGTGATGGCCCGCCCGCACCGCCACCCCTTCACGATCGAGAATCGTCGCGAGATCGTGCGGATGAACGCCTTCGACTTCGAACGAGATCACCGCGGTTCTCGCGCAGCGCTTGCAAGGTCGTCCGTGCAGCTGGACACCCGAGATGCCAGAAAGCCGTTCGACCGCGAGGCGACCGAGCGTGTTTTCCCAAGTGGCGATCGCGTCGCGACCGAGCGATTCGATGAAGTCGATCGCCGCGGCGAGGCCGACCGCCCCTTCGAGATTCGGCGTGCCCGCTTCGAAGCGCGCAGGAGGCGGCGCATAGGTGCTTTCCAAGAGGCCGACGTGTTCGATCATGCCGCCGCCGCCATGCCAAGGGGGCATCGCGGCGAGCACCTCTCGACGTCCATAGAGCACGCCGATGCCGCCAGGCCCATACGCCTTGTGCCCTGAAAACGCATAAAAATCACAGCCGAGCGCTTGAACGTTCGGCGTCGCATGGGGGGCGCCTTGCGCACCATCGACC
>CALMBE010000730.1 GCA_937860165.1 uncultured Planctomycetaceae bacterium | reverse complement strand
AGCAGACCTGGAGGGTCAGCGGCACTCGCTAGAGCGCGCGCAAGGGGAACTGCCAGCCGTGGTCAGTGAAATCGCCACTTGCGAGATGCGGCTCCGCTATGTCTCGCTCGCTGCCGCAACGATGCAGCAACACCGCGAGAAAAACCTGGAAACGCAGCGCCGCGAATTGTCGCAGCTCGAACTTGAAGTAACTCGCTGCCGCAAGGCGTTGGCGGAATTGCAGAGCCGCGAAGCTGCAATCAGGGCTGAGTTGGCACAGTTGAATCCAGACGGGACCGCCGATCGGGCGGGATATTTCGTCGATACTCGAAGCACGCTCAATGTCTTGGAGCGACTCCTGGAGGAACTCGACGCCGAGGTAGCCCTGCTCGCACGTTCGCCGGAACCGGCTCGTTGTCTGGGGCATGACTCCCATGCGAAGTTGTCTCCTGTGGCTTCCTTGCTCCGCCAGCAAGTGTATTCGCTGTGTGGTCTGGTGAGCGAACAAGAAAGGCACGCCCGTTGGCAACAGTTGACTGCCGAGTCTCGTCAGTTGTCCCGCACGCTGATGGACATGGGAGATCGACTTGAACAACTATTGCAACAACGGGAACGCCTGCTGTATGCACTTAACGAAGACAGGCGAGTGAGTTCTCTCCTCCCGCACGGGCCGGTCGTGGATCACTGCCAATGCGAACACCATGGTGAATTCACCAATCAAGCGGATTCCCTGTTGATTGGCTCTATCGGCCGCGCGAGCGCGGAGCGTGAATTGCGGAGCCGTTACGAAGAACTTGTGCGCAACCGTGGGCAACTGCTAGAAGAAATCGCTCGTGGGGAGCGGGACCTCGCTGCCCTCGAGGCACGATGGCAGGGAGTTCAACGCCAGCGGGCTGGATTTGTCGGTAATAACTCGGTCGAAGAAAACCAATTTGAACTTGAGCGTTTGGATATTCTCATTCGCCAATCCCTAAAACCGATCGCAAGCGAACCACCGATCTCACGCGAAAGTTGGCGGGCATCCGACATTCTTGCTCAACTTACCGACGGACAGTTCGTACAGATTCGCTTGGGTCGCGGCGACCAATCTTCGGTTGTAATCGATCGCGCGGGCCAACCCCAGCGACTCGGTGATCTGTCGACCAGCGTTCATGACCAACTCTATCTTGCGTTAACATTGGCCCTCGTGGGGGCATTTTCTCGCCGGGGAATTCACTTGCCGGTGATTCTCGACGAGCCGTTCTTGCGGCAAAACGCGGCCTCGAGTGCGATCCTGGCTGGTGTGTTGGCCGAATTTGCACGCTACGGACATCAACTGTTGGTCTTCACGGAAGATTTGGATGCCCTGCGGAGATTTGAATCGCTCAATTGCCAAATATTCGACATCGCTAAGTTGCGGCAACCTGCAGTTCAGCCAGCCAGTGTGCCGCCAGTCGCCGAGCAAACTCTCACTCGGGTGGTGCGTGAAACGGAAGATGGCCGGCGAACCCCCGTGCTCCAATTGCGGACTGGCGATACGCCCCTCGAAACATTGCATCTCTTGAGTGAACGGAGCACACTGGCGGAGTTCCCCGTTCTGGGAAGCATTACGACCGAAGTTTTCCACAAGATCGGCATTCAGAATGTGGGCGAACTGTTGCGGGCGGATGCCGCGGAGATTGCCCGACGACTCGGACGCAACGAGATTTCTCCGGATACCGTGCGCCTGTGGCAAGCACACATGACCCTGATGTGCAACGTGCCGGGCTTAACCCTTAACGATGCGCAGGTGCTGCGGGCGGTAGGGATTCGGTCACCCGCTCAGCTCCGCGATGCGGTGCCCATCGAACTGGAGGGGACCATCCGCGATTTTCTGAAAACCGACCGCGGCCAGCGCTTTGCCAATCAGCGGCAGCGTTACCACGCTTCGCAACTCCGCGAGTGGGCCCACTCGATCCGCGAGCAAGTTCCCGCTGGGGACAAACGCGGAGGTCGGCAGGCTCGACGAACAATAGCAGAGCAGGCGGGACTCAGAAAGTCTGCACCATCTTCTCGAGCGTCCGCCGCTACAACTCGCTCACGAGAATTGCGTTATTTTCTCGAACTGAATCGGTCTACGGAAGATGCCCCCGGAATCGGCCCGAAGACCGCCGGTTATTTGGCGAAAGTCGGGATTCGCACGGTGGCAGACTTGCTGCGGGCCAATCCCACGTCGACGGCCATCGAACTGGCGATCGAGCACATCTCCGAAACAACCATCACTCATTGGCAACAGCAGGCCCGCTTGATGTGTCGCATCCCCGAACTGCGAGGTTACGGGGCTCAGATATTGGTTGCCTGCGGATTCACCACTGCCGAGCAAATTGCGGGCACTTCACCTCAGGAGTTGGTAACGAAGGTGCAGGACCTCTGCGGCACGAAAGCCGGTAAGCGGATCTTGCAATCGCTGGAAACCCCCACGACCGACAAGATCAGACGCTGGGCCGAGAATGCCGCTCGATGCCGCCCGCTGGAAGCGGCTTAGGATTAGGGTCGTAGGCCGGAACTGCGGAGTACCTTGGTCCGGCCTACGAGCTTGGTGTACACTCGTCAAGCAAGATGCGCATGGGGCACCAACAGTTCTTTCGCACACTCGAGTGCCGTCACTGCTTGTTCCCGTCTAACCGAAGGAAAATGAGCAAGGAACTCTTCGAGGGTGTCGCCTGCAGCCAGATAATCGAGAAGTGTCTGTACTGGCACGCGAGTCCCCAGAAAAACCGGAACACCGCTAAGGATTTCCGGATCGCTGTGAGCAAAGGATTCAAGTGAAGTCATGGGAAGGTCCCTACTTTTACGGTTCATCAAGAATCTTAATTGGTAGCGGTCTTTACAATCGTGTGTGTTCCGAAGGAGCGCTTAAATCCCGGAGGGATGAAAGCC
>CALMBE010000729.1 GCA_937860165.1 uncultured Planctomycetaceae bacterium | reverse complement strand
AAGTACGGTCACGAGGCCCTTCCAGGATAATCGGATGCGGGCGATTGAGCCAGGGTAGTCGTGCTGCATTTGACTAGAGAAACCTGCCGAACGGCTGGGAAAACAGCCTGCCGGTCGTTATTCTGAACGAAACAAGTTTTAGATCCGAATCCAAGGTGCGGTGCATGTCGGAATTTATCACGGTAGCAAAGGTCGGGGCGATTCCCGACGGGCAGGGGGGGACGTTTGCGATTGGCGACAAGCTGGTGGCGGTGTTCAATCGAGGCGGGACGTACTATGCTATCGACGATCTGTGCCCACACATGGGGGCCTCGCTCGGCGCGGGGCAACTCGATGAAGAAGGGGCGGTTACTTGCCCCTGGCACGCTTGGCGGTTCGAAGTGTGCGACGGTACGTGGCGCGACAATCCCCGACTGAAAATTCCCTCGTACCCCGTGCGAATCGTGGGGGAAGAGATTCAGGTCTCGGTGGGGGGGGAGTGAGGGGGAATTTGTCCGTGGTCAGTTGTCAGTGACCACGGACCACGGACAACTGCCCCCTCACCACCGTCACTCCGTTTCGTCGGCCAGTTCGCGAAACTCAATCGTGCTTTCCAATGTCATTTTCGATTTCGGATTCGCCCCGGTCGACAATTCGGCAGAATAGCTGAGCGTCGATTTCGTGGGTCGTCCTGCCGCGAGGTCCCAGGTGATCTGGCCCTTGGAGCGTTGCTCGAGCAGTTCGAGGCGGTCCACACCCGGCTGGAGTTCGGTCGAGAGCAACATGGCTTGCTCGATCACGACGCGTTCGGCATTCGCCGGTTCGCGCCACTTGTAATTCAGCGCAATGTTCTGTTTTCCCAGCACCGGTAGATCGGCTTGGTGAGTGGTACTCCACGAAGTGTCGGCTGGAGTGGGGAATTCCCAAGGTCCACCCAAGCGGGCGAGTGAAACGAAGCTGGCTGCGCCACCGTCGAGGGCAAATGTCTTTCCACCGGGAATGCTTTTCGCGGCTTCGAACAGATCGTCCGGGAGCGCGCTCATAGTCACTTCGCCTTTCGGAGAGATGGTGAGTGTCACTTCCGATTCGACAAGTCTGCGTCCGATGGGCAAGAGCATCGCGGAAAAACCTTGCGGCTCTTCGGTGGACTGCGAGTCATACCTCACCTCTTGTCCCCCGGGGCCCGTGAACTTCGCCGAAAAGTTCGTGACCTGCACGGCGATGGTTGCCGTGCCGTTTGGATCCACGGTGAGTACTTTCCAGGAGTAATCAATGTGCTCGACAACATCGGCAATCGCCTGCGCGGATTCTTCGACACCCGTGGACAAGTGTGCCGTTTGATTGAGTTGATAGCGCAGCGACTGGCCCGGCGTGAATTTCCAACCCAGCTCTGGCGACTCGCAGCGGCAGGGTGCGGCCCCCCCCAGCAATAACCCCAGTGCAATCCAGCTGCGAAACACGCGCAAGTCTGCCGGCGGGAAGTGGAAGTGGAAGTTGGATTGGTTCATCTTGAAGTTCCCCGAATGTGCGAGAGGTCAAAGTTCGATGGGAAAGCCGGGCTCTAAGACCAAGGGGTCACAAGCGGTGTGACTTCGAACCCGGTCGGCCCAGGTGGCGGCATCTTGGCGGATGGGGGGCCAGGTGTTGTAGTGGCTCGGAACCACCCGGCGGCAATTGAGCAGTTTGATGGCTTCGATCGAATCCGCGGGACCCATGGTAAACAGATCGCCAATCGGCAACACCGCAACGTCGAGACCCACTAGGCCGATCAGTTTCATATCGAAGAAGAGCGCAGTGTCGCCCGCGAAATAAATCTTCCGATCAGCGACCTCCACCAAAAACCCACAGGGACTGCCGCCGTAACTTCCATCGGGAAAACTCGAACTATGGTGGGCGAGAGTCATCTTCACGCGCCCCCAGGGGAGGCTTACTCCGCCGCCGAGATTCATGGCGATCAGCTTTTCATCGGCAATTCCTTGGCACTTGAGCCACTCGCAGATCTCGAAGTTGGCCAGGACCGTAGCCCCCGTGCGCAGGGCGATCGGCACGGTGTCGGCAAGGTGATCGAAGTGGGCATGCGTTTGCAGGATGAAATCGGCCTCTGCCTGGGCAGCCTTGATGGGTGCCGTGGGAGATTGGTCGAAGAAGGGATCAATCAAAATGGTCTGCTGCGGGGACTTGAGAGTAAAACACGCATGTCCCCACCAAGTAAGTTCGAGTGTCATGATTTCCGCTCTCCAGTGGTTCCTCTCGCTTGCGGTTTCGCGGTCCGCACTTGTCCAGGTAACCACCCATCATACTCGCTGACAAAGGACCACCGCTGCACCATTTGCCCGATCTTTACGGGATTCTGTTCAATGTAGCGAACAGTTCGTTCCATGTCGTCGCGGCAATCGAGAAACACCTTCCAGCCCGGCCCTCCCCAGATGGGATGATTCACGTCGGCGTCGTGGGGCAGTGTTGCAGAGATCCCTGCGACTCGCATCTTGGAGGTGGTGGATCATGATTTCTGCTTGATCTCGATGTTTGCGAATCACAAGATGCACATGATCTGGCATGATCGCACACGCATAGCAGGTGTAGGTGCGGTCGTGAACGACACGCGAAAATGTCTCCCCGATCAACTGCACTTGAGATTCGTCGAAGGTCAACAGGGAGTACCTCAAGAGACCCTGAGCCGCGGCGTAGAACTCTTTTATTTCAGATCCAGCGGGCTGAATCTTTTTCCTTCCGAAGTGCAAGTCACCCAACGGAGCCAACTTGGCAGAGCGCAATTCGTGGGAAACACTCCCCCGGGGATCATTGGGAAGCCAATGGCCGTAGTTGGTCCAGATTAGGTGGTAACCGGCGATCATTTGGGCGAAACCGCAAGCGGGGTGGAAATGTTTTTGGAGATTCTATCTGGAAACGCTACACCCCATCGCTGGCGGTTTCGCGGAGGATCGCGTTCATGTTTTTCTTGTAGGCCTCGACACCTGGCTGTCCGTAAGGATTGATCGCGATCAGTCGACCTTCAAGCACGGTGGCTAGCATAAACATCTGAAAGAGTTGACCCATGACAAACTCATTGATCGCGGGAACTCGCAGATTAGCGGTCGGTCGATTGTCGTCTCGATAAGCCTGGTTGGTGCCCGCAGTGGCGGCGGCCAGCACCTGGGGGATCGTTTTCTCGGCTAATTCGTTGAGCCCATCTTGATTCAGTTCGCTCTTGCCGATGGCGAGCGGCGTCGAGTTGCCGCGTTCGACAATAATATTCGTAATCAGCTTGTCGCGTTTTCCTTCTTGATGTTGTTGGCCCCGCGAGTGCAAATCACGAGTGTTGACCACGGTAATCGGTACGGCCCCGCGTTCGCGTTTTCCTAGGCTCTCGGAGAGCAACTGGTCGTACCACAGGCCGAATGCTTCGAGCCGCTTGCCCCAAGTCGAGAGGAGTCGGATGTTGCACCCGCGTTGGGTTTCCAAGAGGTGGCAGATGCCGGTGTAATCGAGCACGACATTCTTCCCGACTGCTGCTTGACGAAAATGTTCATTCATGGCGACAGCACCTTCGAGCAGTTGCACGATGTCGAGCCCCATGATCGCAGCCGGCAACAGGCCCACTGCTGAGAGCACCGAGAATCGGCCTCCCACGCCGTCGGGGACCGGAAAGATTTCGCGGCAACCGAGCGCGGTCGCCAGATCGAACAGCTTGCCACTATCGCCGGTGACCGGCACAACCAACTCGGGAAGTTGTGCCAGATTTCCGGCAAGCGAATCACGCAGTCGCGCGAGTAGAATTCGGAAGGCTGCCGCCGTTTCCAGTGTGCCCCCACTCTTGCTGATGACAACAATTGCCCAGCGATTAGAAACGTCGCCCGGGGCGATGGCAGTGGGCAAGAGGTCGCACAAACCGGCGAGGGCATCGTTGTCGACATTGTTTCCTTCAAAGGAAATGCGCGGACGATTGTCGCGTGCGTCGCGCGAGACCTCGTTGTAGTAGGGATGGCAGCAGGACTCCAACAGCGCGCGGGCTCCCATGTAGGAACCGCCGATTCCCAGAAGTACCGCGCGATCGACCACGGCTGACAGGCGATTGGCGGTCGCGATGATCCGCCCCACTTCGCTCTCGTGGCCCTTGGTTTGATATTCAGCCAACAGTCGCTCGGGAAGGTGATGGAAGCCGGCATCGAGCGGGCGTTTGTTGAGGGCCGGTTCGACACCATCGGCCCACAGTTGGGCATCGGCCAACACATCGTCGCGGGCAGCGATCAATTGCGGGCCAAGTTTCGCAAGGGCACTCGGTTCGAGCCCATGTTCGGGCAAGTAAGTTCCACGGGGGTCGTAAGTGATGGTGATTTGGGGCATGGTTGCTTTCCAAGCAATTTTTGTGGATACCAGGCAAGGATACCGGGCAAGGTTTTCAGGCGAATCACGATTCTACCGCCTTGGGGTGTTGGTTGGGAATCGTCAAATTCTCGTCCGTCGGATATGATGTAAGGAAGGCCGAGCAATCGTGCGAAAATAATTTCTTATATTAGACTGAGAATGAATTACCCATGAACCAGGCAAGTTTGATTGAAAAGTTGAAACAGTTGCGGGCTGAGTTGGTGGCGGCTCCCGTGGGAGAGAAATTGCAGGGGCAACTCGAGTCGCTCATTGTCGACATCGAACGTGCGCTGGCCGACCCTGCCGCCGGCAGTTCGGAAAGTGGCGACTCCTCGGGGCCAGCCACCAATCTCAGCGGCGAAACCCAGGACCTGCTGCTAAAGTTTGAAGCCGATCATCCCGAAGTCACGGGGCTTTTGAATCAGGTAGCCACGGCCCTTGCGAACCTGGGGATTTGAGCGTTGCCAGCAGGAAACGCGGCAGGACCGTTGCGGAAGGAACTCGGGCGTGGGATACTTCCTATTGAGGACTGCGCAGTGAATGAAACCTTTATAGTTTTCGGCTGTCGGCTGTCAGCCAGACTAGTTTTCTCTGGCTGATGGCCGATAGCCCAAAGCCGATAGCCCCGGTCACACAAGCTCGCTTACTCCGCAATAGTCAATAAGAGGTGTTGTAACATCTGCCTGGGCTGTGCGCTTCAGACAAAGTGGAATTCCCTTTCTCAAACCTAGTGGAGACGATCATGAACCGATTCGCGATTCTGTTGGTTGGCGGTATCTTGTGTTGGATGGCAGGCAGCGAAGTTCAAGCTCAAGTGGCGTATGTCACTTACTATGCGGCACCCCCCTGTGCCGCTCCGGCTCCAATCGTGCGAACCACTTACTATGCCCCTGCTCCCGTGGTGGGCTATCAACCCGTGCCCATTGCCACGACACGCTATCGGCCATTCCTGGGAGGAAGTGTGACGCGCATCCGCACTGGTTACGCACCCGTGGTCGTGGCACCGGTGCCGGTTGTGGTTGGATATTAAGAAGTGGGGCTGGGGACTGGGGACCGGGGGCTGGGGAAAGATGTATTAAATCACGAAGGACATAGCGGATTTGCATTTTTGCCTTCCCCCAGCCTCATAATCCCAAGACCCCAATCCCCAGTCCCTAGCCCCCAGCCCCCTCCCCATGGCTGAACTCAAAACTTTTCTGTTCACCGATATCTGTCGCAGCGTCGATCTCAAGAATGAGATGGTCGGTCGTAGCGTTACCGAACGCGACATGGCGTTCATCGAACAGATTCTCACGCCGCATCGGGCGCGGATCGAAGCCCACCTGGAAGAACATACGGGACGCGTGGTGTCGACGGCCGGCGATGGTCACTTTCTCGTCTTTAACAACACGATCCAAGCGGCGCTCTGGGCCACGGACGTGCAGCGGAGTCACGCCGAGGATCCGATTCTTACTCCCGGCGGCGGCTCGGTCGAAGTTCGCATCAGCATTCACGTCGGTGTTCCCCAGGTTGATC
>CALMBE010000728.1 GCA_937860165.1 uncultured Planctomycetaceae bacterium | reverse complement strand
GTAAAGAATGCCAGGATTGGCAAGCCAGTTTCTCGCGCTTGCCGCAGAGCCACTTGTGGAGATGCCGTCCAGGAGATGGTGCCTGAACCCACTGCCTGGGCTTGAACCAGGTTTACGTTTAGAAGTAAGGATGTCAGCAAGCTGAATGCAGATAGCGCGAGAATTTTCATTCTATGCCTCTTGGGGAAAGGGAAAAGCGTCTAGCCAATAAGTTTTATCTTCGGTAGCCAACAACCCTCTGATCCGTAACCATGGTTACAGGGAAGATAAATGATTCTTAAAACTGTGCGGATGCGAAAGCAATCCGTGTTGTTGGTGCGTGATTCGCTCGTGCCACGGTGCGCAAAGGGTGGCCTGTTAGGGAGCGCGGTAGGGGTTGGTTCTCATCCTGGGCAGCCCGGAATCCTTGCACCATCCTTTGGCAGCGTGAGCACTCCTTGAGATGCGCTTCAAAAAGACGATTGAGTCCGGGTTCCAAGGTTTTGCTCAGATATTTTTGCAGATTTTGCTCAACATCTTCGCAAGTAAAGCTCTGGGTATTGGGGACCGATGATCGCTGAGGCATCCATACTCCAGCAGTGCCCCAGCCCACCACGAATATCAAGGCCAGAATCGCATTAGCTTTCCATAGCACTTGACGCTGCCGGAGCTTTTCATGAGCGCGGCGACTGGCCCCAACCAATAGGTCCTTCTGGACGAAATCCCACTCTAAATTTTCATTCGATGGTGAACTCATAATGCATACCACACGCTAGCAAAGGTAGTTCTGGACAAATATTCACACCACTACCCTCGATTATCGGTGGTTGAGATGAATCCTTCTGTAGCCTTGGCCACGTAGTGCCAAGAAACCTCAGAATTACAGCTATTCCAGCGACGGATTTAAGAACGATGACAACAAACGTGTGAGGGAACTGCCTACTTGGAGAGAATTTCATGGCAACTTTCGAATAGGCCCCAGGTTGGATTAGATATGTGTTCTTAAAGCATGACGGAGCGGGAACGACCGGTTTCACTGGAGGGATTCGAGTGCGGAGCTGGCACTCTTACCGTCCGCTGTACACTCTTGGCCAATCGAGATGTATTGGTGACGATCACCTTGCAGCGTTTGTATTCGACAACGCCTTCCGCACGCAACTGACAAAGCAGACTGGTGACAGTTTCCCGGGTGGCCCCAATTAAGTTGCCAAGATCCTGGTGAGAAAGCTTGATGCGCAGTCGTACTCCTTGGGGAGACTCTTGACCAAATTGCTCGACCATATCGAGCAAGAGGTGGATCAGACGCTCGCGGGTAGAGTGAAACATCAGATTGCGGAGCCGTTGTTCAATCCTTTGTCTCCTTAGTCCAACTAACTTAGTGACAGCAAGTGAGACATCCGTTGATGAGCTAAGAAGTTGCCTGAGGATGTTAGCAGGAATCATCACGACTGTGGTGCGTTCAACTGCTTCCACAAGCTCGAATTGTTCCTTGATATCCACTAAAGCTAGTTCTCCAAACACTTCGCCGGGTTCCAAAAAGGCTAGTATGGATTCCTTGCCATCCGACGAGAGATTCGATACTTTGACGAGCCCCTCTGCTACCAGGAAGATCGAGTCGAGCTTTTGATCTGGGAGATAGATCGGTGTGTGAGCGGGATAGGTGCGGGACCGGCTAGGTGCTTCGAGCTTCTCAAATTCCTCAGGCGAAAGCTGTTGGAATAGATTGCAGTTCTTCAAGTGCCACAGTTTCTCGGGCATGAAAGCAGTACCCCCATTTCGAATCCGGCGGGACGACGCAAGTGCAAAAAACCGAGTCAGAATCTCGCAAATTGCCTAAAGTCTATGTAGTAACCTATACATTACGACGGCGTGATGGACGATTCCTTTCATCCAATCTGAGTTTTCTTGGGGCAGATAAACGCCCGAATTCGGACAATTAGGCTAGCGAAACGAGAATTGCGGGTACTCGCGACCAAATTGAGGCAGGAACAAAAGATTCCTGCCTTTTCGGGGGGATCACTCTCCGGCTACAGGATTGCTTGCATCAGGCCAGATTCAATTGCGTTCGGTGAGTTTACGAGCAATGCGAGTTTTTGCTTCTGAGGACAATTCCACCTTGGGATCCATCATGACTCCCGGGGCCTCGTGGATCAATGTTCTTGTTTGAGAATCCAAATAAACTATGTCTTTGCGAAACCGGGTGCATAGCTTACACATCGCTAAATGCATCCACAGATTGAGCTTCTGTCGCAAGGTCAACCTGCGATCCAGGGATTCGGAAACAAGTTCCGACACTTCTTTGCAGCTAAGCATGGAAAAACGAGCCCCCTACCAGTGAGATCGCATACAGTTTGCCAAGCGTGTCCTGGCCCGATGAAGAAGAACCCAAACTGTTGACGCAGTGATTCCCAAATCCTTGCTAATTTCTTCCGTACTTTGTTCTTCTAAAGTACGCAACTTGAAAGCGTTTGCTTGGCGCAAAGGAAGGCCCGATAAGCACTTCTCCAGGACCCGCCAGAACTCTTCTTTTTCTAAAGAATCCAGAGGACGAAAATCGTCGCGGCGGTATTCGGGGCGCCACATCCCGGCTTCATCATACAGGATTTCGGTGATATCGGTCCCCTCGCTGGTGTCTACTTGGAGCCCAGATCGGAGCGACTTTCGGATGTGATCGACTACTTTCCGCTTGAGGATACCCATCAACCAGGCGCCTTCAGCCCCTTTTCCTCTGAATTGCCCGGCATGTTTCAGTGCGGAGACAAAGGTTTCTTGCACAACTTCTTCAGCCGAATCCGAGTTGCGTAAGCGAGAATAGGCATACTGGAAGAGTGAATCTCCATGCAGTTCCACCCACTCGTTGGGGTCAAGAGCACGGTGAGGTTTTTCAACAGGTGCTTCCATTTTCGGGGTTCCCAAGGATCAACTCTGTGGATGGTCCATTATCCTACAGAACCCTCCTTTGACAAGCAGTGGGGCATTGTCGAATCGCCACCTTAGGAACAATTCAAAAAAAACTTCGGCACTTTTCGCTTCGTGCGACGAGAACAGTTTAACCGCGGAGTCGCAGAGGCGCGGAGAAGAAGTGAATAGTGAATGGTGGTAAGTGGCAACTCTTTCTGGCTAACAGCTAACAGCTAATAGCCCTTCGACTTACACCCTGCTCTTCTCGGAGTCCTCCGTGGCTCTGTGGTTTTATTGAAATGGGGAAGTTATTTGTGAGCCATGCCTAAGCGAATGCTCGTCGAGAATCACCCTCAGCAATTCTGTGGCCGGGCCATGTGGTGAACTGATAGCTCGCACCAAGACGTTCGTGTCGCACAGCACTCGCATGGCTTACGTGCCGTAGCGAACGGCATCGCAGGCCTCGTCGATGGTTCGCTCGATTTCTTCGGGCGTCGCGCCCGACGACCTCATCAACTTGCCACGCTATACGGCGTATGCCCGGCTCCTCCTCGACGAAGCCGCCCGGCGCTCCGGCGGCAGCATCGCTCCGCCCTGCTCACCTTCGAGCAAGGCCCGCGTTGAGCGGCTTGATCCTTTATCATGGGAGATTCTGACGATGCTTGTGGAACTCAGCGATGGCCATTGCCGCGAATGCGGCGGCCAGTTGGAAATCGACGAAGTCGATGACGCCACGATGACCGTGCTCTGTCTCGACTGCGGCGACTCTTACCCCGTCGAAACAGACGCATTTAACGATGGTGGTGTCCGCTATTGGCCGCAAATGATGGTCGAGCAGGAAGTCGGCAAGTGACGCGGCTCCGTCATGGCCGCTCAGCGCCCCCGTTTTCCTTGTTGGGAAAGCGGGGTTTTTCACGCTATGGGAATTAGGTCAAGAATCGCGTAAATTGTTACCATCCCTCACTTTATCTATTGGAACACCCCTCGACTCAGGATTCCGGCCGCATGGCAAAAAAGGCGACAGCGAAGAAAAACGGTAACGGCGCCAATCTCGGCTTTACCCCAGAGAAGTCGTGATGGCCCGTCTACGAACCGTTGCGGCAACCGTTCAGCGTTCCGGTGGAACTATCCGGAGATTCCGGATAGTTGCCGGCGTGGCTGAGTCGCGAACTATTCGGAGTTTCCGAACAGTTGAGTCGATCAGCCATCGACCAACTGTAAAGCATCACTTGACGGTTCGATTCCCGGAGGCGGCATGACGAAGAAGCGGCTGCCAGCGAAGGCCACGCACGACGCCCTGCCCGCGGGCTTTTCCGCGCTGCTGGGCGAAGTGAAGCTCCGCATCCAGTCGGCCCAAACCCGGGCCATGACCGCCGTCAACGCGGAGCTTGTCCGGCTCTACTGGGACATCGGTCGGCTCATCGACGAGCGGCAGCAGGCCGAAGGTTGGGGCGCGGGCGTCATTCCCCGGTTGGCCGCCGAACTGCGTAATGAACTGCCGGAAATCAAGGGGTTTTCGGAGCGCAACATTAAGCGGATGCTGGCTTTCGCACGGGCCTATCCCGATCCCGCCCTAATTGTGCCACAGGCTGTGGCACAATTGCCTGCCTCAGAAAAAGTGCCACAGGTAGTGGCACAATCGGCCCAAGCCTCGCTGCTGTGGCAAATCCCGTGGGGTCACCATATTTGGCTGCTGGACAAGGTCAAAGACCCGACCCACCGCCGCTGGTACATGGAGCAAACCCTCGCCAATGGCTGGAGCCGGAACATCCTCACCCTGATGATCGACAGCCAGGCCCACGAGCGGGCCGGCAAAGCGGTCACCAATTTCGAGCAGCTTCTCCTCAGCCCGCAGTCGGACCTTGCCCAGCAGGCGCTCAAAGACCCGTACATCTTCGATTTTCTCACCCTCACCGAGCCGTTCCAGGAACGGGAACTTGAAACGGGGTTGCTCGCCCACCTAGAAAAGTTCTTGCTGGAGCTTGGCCAGGGGTTCGCGTTCGTCGGTCGGCAGTACCGGCTCGACGTGGGCGAGGACGACTACTACATCGACCTGTTGTTCTACCACCTACGGCTGCGGGCGTTCGTGGTGATCGACCTCAAGAAGGGGAGTTTCAAGCCGGAGTACGCCGGCAAGCTCAACTTCTACTGCAACGTCGTCAACGACCAGCTTCGCCACCAGGACGACCAGCCGACGATTGGTCTCATTCTCTGCCAGTCGAAGGACAACGTGCTGGCCGAGTACGCGCTCGCGGGCATCGACAAGCCAATTGGGGTATCGAGCTACGAACTCACGCGGGCGCTGCCGCCGACCTTGCAGTCGGCGTTGCCGACCGTTGAAGAAATTGAAGCGGAGATTGCGGCCGTGGAAGCTGCGGCGGAGAAGGCCCCGCAGAAGAAGGGGAAGCAGCCGACGAAGAAGAAGTCGCCCAAGGGCAAAAAGCGGAAGCCGTCACGTTCCGAGGGGGAAGAATGAGTACCAATGGAACCGCTGACTGGCAAATGCTCACTCTCGGCGAACTCACTGAGAATCACGACTCCGTTCGCGTACCGGTGAAGGAATCCGAGCGTCGGAGTGGGTCATACCCGTGCTATGGCGCTTCGGGCATGGTCCGCCAGTCGCGTGCCAAATACGAACCGCTGATTCTTCGGGAAAGCTGTCGATCCGCTCCAGCAGCCAGCGGGTGAAGTCGTACCACTTCACCAGCACGGCGGGTGGCGCTCCCCCAGGCGATGGATACCGGTTCGAAGTCACAAGTCCCTTATTAAAACCTCTTCGTTGTGCCGTCGTGTCGCTGTGGTTCTTTCCGGCATCATGGCTAGGTAGTTTACCACGACGGCACCACGACACGGCGTAATTTCAAAATCGCGCGCCTCGCAGGCTCGGCGGCGAGAATTAAAGGGAAAAAGGAATAAAGGATAAAGAGTTAGGGGTGACTCAAAAATAACTTCCGTAGACTACGCCAACGGCGTTTCAGCTTT
>CALMBE010000727.1 GCA_937860165.1 uncultured Planctomycetaceae bacterium | reverse complement strand
TGTATCCCTACGGGACAACTGCAATTTGCCAGACAAGCAATTCCCACCTGCAAGCTCGGCAACTTCAAGGTTACCCACTAAAACTCGTGAAGTACAAAAAATCAGGGTGACCGGGGCTAGTCGTTGGCGTGGGTGGAGTTGTTAGGCTCCGCACGGGTTCGCCTTCGAGTAAGCCGCGGCCACCCTAGAGGGTATTGGCACGCTTGGTTATGAGCCAGCTAACAATTTAGCTGTTCACTTAGTCATGGTCCTCCGCGAAGTGAGGGTGACTAGCAAGCCAAGAGCGGCGATGACGCAAGTGGCTGGTTCTGGGACAGCCGCGAGAGGTTGGTTGTCGTCTCCAACGTGGTACTGTCCTTGCCAGTTACCCAGATCATCGTCGTCGACGTCGTCGTCCCAATCCGAGTCACCATGTTCTAGCTTGTCGCCATTGCCATAGCCGCGTTGCCAGGCAACGAAGTCTCGCCCGTCAACGTCGCCATCTTGATCGAAGTCTCCTTCCAGGGGTGCGGCCAGATTGGCGGCAACCATGTTCGCTGAGATAAACTGGCCCAGCTCTCCCTCGGGGGGTTGCTCGGCATCGTTATTGTGACCATCGAAGAGCGAAAGTGGTTCATGCTCTTCGTCGTAAAGCCCGGTGTACTCGTAGTATTCGTAACGGCGAATCACAGCGAAATTGCCTTCACCGATATCATCTTCATGCTCGGCATTCTTATCGATGCCACCTTCTAAAAGCTCCCATTCCGACTCGGTCTCACCCACACTGTCCGGGATGATCGCGTTGTTCGACATCAGCTCCATCAGGTCGACGGGGCGATCGATCTCGGTCTTGAAGACTTTCATCCAGATCGAGTCAGGCCGCTGAGGATGAACCTCGACTGGCTCGGGAACCTCAACCATAGCGTTTAATCGGGGGGCACCGCCGCCCACGGGAGCAATGTAGTTCCACGTCGGAACTGCCACCGATTCGGGATTTGTCCCGATGCGCTGGCCATTCTGGTCAAGCCAATAGAAGCGAAACGCAGCAGGCTGAGCTCCTGTGAGGGAAAATCCAAAATGCTCGCATCCCGCCGTACCTACGCAAGTGTGGCCATTGGTCGATTGGCCAATTGTATTGGCAGGCAAGTATCCCGAAGAGGAAAAGTTGTACCCCGAATACTTTACCCGCACCCCAAATTTCCCAGTTTCTTGGTATGGGATTCGGTCCTCTTGGCTGTAGTGGGCTGGAAATGTACGATACAGGTCCTCGACGTGGACCCCCTCTAACTCAATTTCGGCCCCGTACGAATCGTGCGGTGTCTCATTGTAGATGTCGAAATTCGACAGTGTTCCGTAAATAGTCGCTCGTGCTAAGGTGCCTGCTTGGATTAACAGCACGGCTGTTAAGCAAGTCACTAATTTGTGTGACATCTCTGGTTTCTCCTGATTTGCATAGAATTTCAAAAAAAGGAAAAAGAGGGGCAAAACGTGTTTTGGGGCCAAAACAGCTCTCCCCCCTTTTTCTTCCGCGGAGGGTGCTAACCTCTGGGGTCCTAACTCAAGGAGCCGAAAACTGGCTGGATTCCCGCCAGTAAACTTAGGAATTCTGCCAGGAAACCTTATTAAGGTCGTAGGAAAGTTACAAAACGGAACACGGGGTCCGCCAGGGTCACCAAATCCGCCAATATGACGATCCGTAAGGACAAAATCTCTGTTCGGCTAACTTGCCGTCCTTGGCGGTTAATCCTGGCAATGTGAGTTGGGCAGGGCCGATCACTTTTTCACTTTGGGGTGCCATGCCCACGCTGGTACTCCGGC
>CALMBE010000726.1 GCA_937860165.1 uncultured Planctomycetaceae bacterium | reverse complement strand
GGCGCGGTTGTAGGCCAAACGCCGCTCACCGTTGGGGTGCCGTTTCAGGAGTGCAGGCGCCGCTCCGGCTCGGCCAATTCGCCGGCCACCGTGAGCGGATTGGTGCGCCGCTCGCCAACCGGCCGCGACAAATCGTTGTCGATCGACCGCCGCGTTTCGTTGCAGATGGCGACCTGGTGGACGTGCACTTCGTTGGCGCCGAGGCGGGCAGCAAGCCGGCGGATCTCGGCAAGGTTCAAAGAACCGCAGTTCGACGCCGTCAGGCCCGAGTGCAGGATCGTCCGCCGGCCGTTGGGCGATAGCCGCACCAGCAGATAGCTGGCATTGACCACTTCGGGGCAGGCATAGAGTGAGAAGACGGAATGCAGATAGCCGCGACCCGATGCCCCCCGCCACAAGTGGAAGTCACGCTCGGCGGCATAGCTTAGTTGCAGTTCATGTTCCGCGCGCGTGATCCCGACAAAGGCCAGGCGGCGTTCTTCTTCGAGTTGGGTCTCGTCGTTCGAGCTTCGCTCGTGGGGGAGCAGTCCATGCTCGACAGCCACCAGAAATACCACGGGAAATTCGAGACCCTTGGCCGCGTGGAGGGTCATCAATGTGACCTTGTCACTTTCGGTCTCCCAGTCATCGGTTTCGTTCACTAACCAGGCGTTTTCCAGATAGGTTTCGAGCTGGCCCCCGTCAGGATATTGTTCGTCGAATTGTCGGGCATCGGTCAGAAGCTCTTCGATGTTCGCCAGTCGGTTGAGGTCTTCTTCATCGTCACTCTCGCTAAGATTGGCCCGATAGCCAGATTCATCGAGCACCGTCCCCAGGATTTCTTCGACTGCCGAGTTTCCTAAATCACAGAGCCGATCGATTAAAGCGACGTATTCCAGGACTTTTTTCGCCGAGCGGGGAGCCAAGTTGGAAATCTGGCTGGCCTCGCGGGCTGCATCTAGGAGCGGAATGGATCGGTGGTAGGCATAGTCGCTGATCAGATCGACTGACTTACGCCCGATACCGCGTGCGGGTGTGTTAATCGTGCGCAAGACCGCCTGATCGTCGCGCGGATTATTTATCAGTTGGCAGTAGGCCAGAACATCCTTGATTTCTTTGCGTTGGTAGAACTCTTGCCCCCGCACCATTTGATACGGGACCCCGGCCGCGCGGAGGGCGCGTTCCAACGCTCGCGACAGGGCATTGACGCGATACAGAATGGCAAAGTCACAAGCCCGGCGGGATCCCGCCTGGATTGCCGCGCCGATTCGTTCGGCGATGTCACGGGCTTCTTCATCCTGATTCGCATATTGCACCAGACGTACGGGGCACCCTTCGGCGTTGTCGGTGTACAGTGATTTCTTCTTGCGGCGCAAGTTGTGGCAAATTAATTCATCGGCAATTCGCAGGATGCTTTTCGTGCTGCGATAATTCTGCTCGAGCCGGACGACCTTGGTCTGGGGGAAATCGGTTTCAAATTGCAGAATGTTATTGATATCGGCCCCGCGCCAACCGTAGATCGATTGGTCCGGGTCTCCCGTCACGGCCAGGTTGGGATGGTCAACCGACATTGCGCGCAGCATGACATACTGAACGTGATTGGTGTCTTGATACTCGTCGACCAGGAGATAACGGAATCTTTCATCGAGCTCCGAGCGAATCTCGGAGTTTTGATAGAGTAACTGGGCGACGTGCAACAAGAGGTCGTCGAAGTCAACTGCCGAGGAGGCAATCAGCCTTTTCTGATAGGCGGGGTAGACTTCGGCGACAATTTGACTCAAGGGGCTACCGGCTTGAGGTTCAAACTTGTCTGCCGTGATGAGCTTGTTTTTCGCGGAACTGATGGCCTGTGCGATGCGCTCGGGAGTGTAGTGCATCGTGTGGATGTCGATCGCTTCGATCACCCGAGCGATGGTCTGCCTGGCGTCGAAGGAGTCGTAGATTGTAAAGTTGGGTGTTAGACCCACCAGTTCAGCGTATTGCCGCAAGAGCCGGGCTCCGAAGCGGTGAAACGTGCTGACCCAAACGTGCTGGCCAGCGACGAGGTCTTCTACACGCGACCGCATTTCTTCGGCGGCCTTATTGGTGAAGGTGAGAGCCAGGATCTCCGAGGCATGGACCCCTTCGCGGAGGAGATGGGCAATTCGGTGGGTAACGACCCTGGTTTTTCCGCTCCCAGGCCCCGCCAACACCAGCAGCGGACCTTCGACATGCCGCACTGCCGCACACTGGGACTCGTTGAGCGATCGAAAAAGTGGGTCCACGAAAAATCCGTTCCTAGCGATGTTTGCTGTCTTGGTCTTGATTCCTACTTCCATCGTATGCCGACTCTAGCACTCGCGCCAATGACAGCACTCGCCGCGAAGTTCCGCAATTTTTTTCAGGAATGGGAAAAATTATTGGTTGAATTGTGCGTTGACTTGGTATACTCCCGGCCAACAGGAGAAGTTGTTGGCAGCACTTCGCATCGAGTCCAGCCTCGGAGCTGCGCCTCATTTGCGGAAAGCGTGTCCCTACAACTTGCGTGGTCACTTAACATTTTCTAAGGGAGGGAACCCGCTATGTCACGTATCCCGATCAATCGTGCTGAACTCGCTAATCAGGGTATGAAAGAGCGTTTGGAAATGAGCACGGCTGAAATTGGCTTGGCCGTCCGCACTACCAATTGTCTCGAGGAGAAGGGCATCTTTACGGTCAACGATCTGTTGCACTGCACCCGCGAGGATCTCTTGAGCATTTCCAATTTCGGCGAAAAGACCTTGGAAGAAGTTTACAAGGCTTTGGAACGGATTGGCTTCTATCGACCGCAGATGCCCCGCTAGTCGCTTTGTCAAAGAGCTATTTTGGGGTGCCATGCTCACGCTGGTACTCCGGCGTGG
>CALMBE010000725.1 GCA_937860165.1 uncultured Planctomycetaceae bacterium | reverse complement strand
AGCGCAATTCGCCTGCCACGGTAAGCAGCATTTGCGTAATCATGGGCAGCGCCACATCGTACTGCTCAAAAATGCCGGCAAACCGAGGCAACACAAATATCACGAGCCCCGCGATCACCGAGGTGCAAACGGCCAAGAGCAAAATGGGATAGGTCATCAACGTCCGCATCGTTCTCCGATTGCGAAGTTCATTGCGTTGCATCTTAGCAAGTTGACTAAGCACATCTGAGAGTGAACCAGACATTTCCCCCGCCGCCACAGTTGCGACATACGCGGCATCGAAGACCAACGGGTGTGGTTTGAGTGCTTCGGATAGCGTACTTCCTGCCATAACCGCCCGATGTACATCCGTCAGTACATTCGCAAGCACAACTTTTTGAGTTTGTGAAGCTAAGGAACCCAAGGCCGTCGCGGCGTCGATTCCCGATCTGACCATGATTGCTAATTGGGAAGTGAACTCGGCAATCTCCTGCATTCGAACTCGTCTGCCTCGTTTCCGCGAAAAACCGGCACCCGAGGAAAGCGAATCCTTCCATTGGGACAAATCGAGTCCGTCAAATACTTCTAGCGGATTTGGCTTTTGGACCACAGAGGGTGGCGCAAGAGTTTTGGCAATTGATGTGTTAAACCCATTCATGGCAAATCACTTAACAGTAACTTTCGGAGCATTGCGGAACGCTATTCCACAAAGGCAACTCGTGCGACCTCTTCCAGGCTTGTCGATTCTTTCTCGGCAAGCCCCAATCCACATTGCAGAAGGCTCGGATAGCCTTGGGACTCAAACCAATTGCGGACGGTATCCAGGTTTGCTTGCTCGGCAACCAGTCGCCGCAACTCGGCCTCCATGGGGAGCACTTCATAGATTCCAATCCGACCTTGAAATCCGGTATCGAAACACTGTCGGCAACCGACTCCGCGCGAAAAACTTCGACGTTTGTCTCCCCGATAATGGAGCGCTTCGAGGTATTCAGCACTGGGGTAATAAGTTGTACGGCAGTGTGGACAAATCGTTCTCACTAATCGCTGAGCAATCACTCCCACCAAGGAAGCGGCGAGCTTGTAGGACTCGATTCCCATATCGGCCATGCGCGTAATCGCGCTCACACTGTCGTTTGTGTGTAGTGTGCTTAGCACCAGATGTCCCGTGAGTGCGGCCTGGACGGCAACCTTGGCCGTCTCGGCATCACGAATTTCGCCTACCATGATCACGTCGGGGTCCTGCCGGAGAATGGATCGCAATGCGGTAGCGAAGCTGACATTGCGTCCAGCGTCGATCTGGACTTGGTTCACCAGTTCGATTTGGTATTCGACTGGGTCTTCGACCGTGACAATATTGTGATGCACAGACTTGATGAGCTCCAAAGCCGAATAGAGTGTGGTTGTTTTGCCACTTCCGGTTGGTCCGGTCACGAGCACTAATCCATGGGGTTTCTTCAAGAGGTCCTTGACCATGGACAACGTGCGCGGTGGCATACCAAGCCGATCAAGATTGAAAGTCAGCCGTTGTTTGTCGAGTACACGGATCACGACTTTCTCGCCGAGAACTGTTGGCAAAGTCGAGATCCGAAGGTCGACTTCCTTGCCATCTGCCACTACCTGGCACCGACCATCCTGAGGCGCACGTTGCTCGGCGATATCGAGCTTAGCCATGACTTTAATACGAGACACGATAGCAGGATAAATGTCTCGCCGGGGCCGCAGCATTTCTATCAATTGGCCATCAATCCGGAAACGCACGATGCCGAACTTGCGATTGGGCTCGATATGAATATCACTGGCTTGCTTGCGGATTGCTTGCAGAATCAGGTAGTTGACCAAGTTAATAACGGGGCTGCCATCGACCAAGTTATGGACCGAGGCACTATCCATGTCGGCCCCGTCGATTTGTAACTCGACGGTGGATTCATCCATGTCCGCCGTTACCTCATCGACATGAAAACCGTCTTCGTAGGCCCGTTGTAGCACTCTCTCGATCGAGGTGCGAAAAGCGAATACCGGTCGCACGTCGAACCCAGTGACACGTTCCAGACAATCAATCACATCGAGATTCGAAGGGTCGTCCATGGCCACGGTAAGTACATTGCGGACACGAAATAATGCCAGGACTCCAAATCGCTCGGCCAGGGCACGCGGAATACTTTGAACAGCCAACGGATCGAGCATCCCATCGCGGAGCCGCACCCCGACGGTACCGATTTGCGATTCGACAAAGGGGAGCAACTGCTCCTCATTGGCGAATCCCAACTCGATGAGGGACTCGCCCAGTTTGTGACCGTTGAGTGCTTGATGGCAGAGAGCGGATTCGAGTTCGGCCTCGCCAATCAGATCTGCACTTAAGAGCCTCTGCCCTAGCGGAGCACGCGATAAAACTGCGCTACCGGGTCGCTCCTGGACGCCTGCTTCGCGGGAACCAGGGTGAAGTGCGGTGTGTGGGCTTTCAGCCGTGAGAGTTTTCATGGAAGGAAACTCCTCACGGCTGATTTTTCGTCTTCATAGACGGCAAGTGTTCGGTCGATGCCGGTTACTCGCAAAATGTCTTGACAAAGTTGCGGAAGCGCTGCAAGCCGGATACTTCCGCCCCGACTTTCAATGTCTTCGTGAAGATCCAACAAAGACTCGAGCCCCG
>CALMBE010000724.1 GCA_937860165.1 uncultured Planctomycetaceae bacterium | reverse complement strand
GCGATGACGACCGAGGTCTACATCGCATCACCGGACGACGAGCTCGCCGACGCGCGGCGCTACATCGCAATGGGCATGAGCCTGGTGGCCGTGGGTAGCGACCTGGGCGTGCTGCGGATGTCGACCCAGGCGCTGTGCGACAAGTATCGCGATGCGGCGCAGGGGCCGATCGCGGCTCAGTACTGATCCGATCAACCGCGGTTGGGCGGCTCGTAGCTTTCCACCGGAGTCAGATCGACGGCCACCGGCGGCTCGACGCAACGCTCGCCCAGCCCCTGCTGGAAGCGCTTGAACGACTCCATCGCGGCGAGCGGGTTGCGGGCGTCGGCGGTGGCTATCTCGGCCTGATGAACGTAGCTCGTTCCATCGGCCAGCTTGTGCACGCGGTTTTTGCCGACGCAGCCCAGAATCTCCAAACACTCCCGTTGCGTCGGCAGCGCCGTACCGCCGCCGTGAGTCGCGACGATCAACGACGGAATCGTGATCGAAATGTAGAGGTCGCCCGCTTTCGAGACCTCGGTGTAGACGACGCCTGCGGACGACTCCGAGACGTTCGCCACGTCTTGGCCCGTCGCGATGAACATCGCGGTGATGCCGTTCGGACTGTGGCAGCCGTTGTTGTTGGCGCCCGAGAGGAACGCGCCGACGTTGGAGATCCCCGCGTGGTAGTGGAGCGTCTCGGGCTCGACCCGCATGTGTTGGATCAAGACGTCGCGCGGAATCCAGGCCTCGGCGGTGACCCGTTTGCCGCGCGTGCGCATGATGTTGATCTGCGACGCCTTCTTGTCGGTCGCGAAGTTGGATTCGAGATAAAAGTGGCGAATATCCGCGGCGTTTTCGAGCACCCAGCTGCACGCGGCGAACGTTGCGCGACCGACCATGTTCTGGCCCGCGGCGTCGCCCGTTGAATAGTTGAATCGGAGGAAGACCATCTTGTTCGAGAGGTACTGGTCGATGTAGAGCAGCTTCGCGACCGACGACGTGCCTTCGGCGTGTTCGCGGATCTCGGCCAAGTTGTCGTCCACCCACTTCGAGAAGTTCCGAGCTTCGCGGGCTGAGTCGAAGACGAAGACGGGCGCGCGTTGCATGCAGTCGCCGACCACTGTGCAGGTGACACCGCCCGAGAGGTTCAGCACTTTAATGCCGCGGTTGTACGACGCGACGAGCGTGCCTTCGGTGGTGGCGAGCGGCACATAGTAGTCGCCGTGAGCATGCACCCCGTTCACGCGGATCGGCCCGATCAGCCCCGTGGGAATCGCTACTTGATAACCGACGAAGTCGTCGAAGGTCGACAAGAATTGTTCGGTGAAACGGCACCCCAGACAAAGAGTGCGTGACGTTCAAGCCCGTGGATCGGCTGTCGTATTGAGTTACGAAGCTGCTGCGGGGGTAAAGTCGCGTACCTACCATTGACGGGCCCAGGGGAAACCCTGGGCCCGTTTTATATTGGAACACAACGAAACCCGAGCGCAGTGATCTTGGCTGGATCAACCGGTCCACGCCGCGTAGAATGCTCAGATGTCTAGAAAGGCCAATCCATGCGAACAATACGTGCTATTTTTAGAGACGGGAATCTCGAGCCACTCGACCCGGTTGATCTGCCGGAGAATACCCATCTGACGGTGGCGTTGCTGGATAGCGACGACTTATCTGCGGATGCGATTGGGGAGTTGGCTCACAACGAAGGAGCTTTTGAGTTTCTTGGCGACCCCCGCGAAGACATATACACGGATCACGATGGCGAGGCTGTGTAGGAATGCCACGACCTCCAAAGCTCTTCCAAGGCGACATTGTTCTGGTGCCGTTTCCCTTTGCTGATCTCACGGGAAGAAAAGTGCGTCCGGCAATTATTGTTTCGGCGAATCCGCAAGGTTTGGAGTTGATTGTCGCGTTCATCACGAGCGTCATGACTAACCGCTCGCCTCGTGGAGCTGAAGTCGAACTACTGAAATCCGATCCGGAGTTTGGCGTGAGTGGACTTAAGGCGGATTCGCTCATCCGCTTGGATAAGCTCGTGACGATATCCAGCAGCATCATATCCCGGCGGCTTGGGGTAACTGGTTCAGCGATGCAAGCCAGGATAGCTGTAAATTTGCGGCGCGCGTTCGATCTGAAATAAACCTTGGGCAATTGACTCGGGTGGTAAGGCATGGCTCAGAATTAACTTCCCCATTTCAGAATAAACCGCAGAGGCGCCAAGACGCAGAGAAGATAAAGGTGTAAGTGGCTGGCATCCTTGCGGGATGAAGAATTGAGCCTGTATTGCCTGCGGCAGGTGAGGCAACAGGCTGTCAGGGCAAGCCAGTCCGCCACGGCGGAGTACCCAACACCCGACTGCTTAGCACTCGAGTGGATGTCGCTTCTATTTGCCAAGAAGTCGCTGCTCGGCTTTCAGGCACCCCGTGGGACTGTTGCGTGGGACTTTCTGCTGCGAGTCGACCCAAGCGATCGTTGCTTGCAGCACGCGCCACCGCTCGCCAGGTTCCCAGCACGCGTCCCGCTTTTGTTCTTCCGCTTGTTTGAGCTTACTGTTCATGGCTTGAGAATATTTTGCAGGTAACGAACACGCTCGGCGTTTCTTTGATTTTCTATCAACGCCAATTGACATTGTAACATGTCGTTATCTGATAGACCAAAATAGGGTGTACCTAATTTGGTTTTCTCCGGCGAGCAATTCATTCTGGATAGTTGCCAATCCGACATCCCCTCAACAAAACGCATGATATCGACGGCCGCATGAGGGCTTGTCAGACAGAAGACGGCTTGCCTTTCTAGCCAACCCGAGGGAAGTTGTGAAACTGGTCCCCACGTTTCGGTCGTTTCCCCCCATTCAGCGTTCAAATCCACCAAAGCTAGTTCACATCTATGTCGATTTTCAGAGGAATCTTCAATCCACAGATCGATGTCGTGCTTATCAAATCTACAAAGGCGTGTCCGACCTTTCACTAAGGCAAAAGGAATAATCGGACAGATGCTGTCAAATGTAGTCACCGATATTGAACAATAAGCTGCCGCGTCCTGGCGCGTAAGCAAACGCGAGGATTTCGTATTCTGAGGCTGATTTTCCTTCACAGCCATAGTTAAGTATCCAACCGCAGCATTGATTTTCTGTGCTTCCCTTATAGCGAGTTAAGTGTGGTTTTATGTATTTGGTCTGTGTAATAGCCAAAAACTTTTCTGTCGGAAGGCGACCAGCGCCTTTGGTTATCCGCCTGGCATCTCGAACTCTGAGAGTGTCAGACGAAACTTTTTTGCAAGCCGCTCTTTTGCCTTTTCAAGTTGAACCAAATGGGCAATCGCCAGGTCTTCGTTGTTAGGCTTGCGTAGGTCTTGCTGCTTTACGCGAACAATCTCTTTCTCAATTTGCATCCGCCTAAATTCACTAAGCATGGCAGTCAAAGTTTCCAGGCTAGTTGAGAGCGCCTGAATGCTTTGATAGGTGCGCTCTATTTCCCATTCTTTCTCAACCATTCCGCCCAAGAGAAACGAGGGACTATTATTTCTAATTTCTTGCAAAATCCATCCAATTGAATCTTTGCGATCCTCGTTCGCAAGAATGAAATCGGAAAACCCAATATCGGAAATATTCAAACTCGGTGGAGGGGTCGATTTGACAACCGGCATTCGCCCCTAAATGGGGGCGCATAGCTCAGGTGGTAGAGCAGC
>CALMBE010000723.1 GCA_937860165.1 uncultured Planctomycetaceae bacterium | reverse complement strand
GACACGAAAACCAACGTTGAAGCTCTCGAGCATCGGGAAGTCGACGTCCCGGAACGTCGCGAGCAAGAAGCTGGAGCCGTCGTACCAGCTGCCACCGCGAACCCCGCGAGCAGACGAACTCGAGTCATTCAGCAGATCGAAGTCGGTTTCTTCCCATTCCAAGACATTGCCCCCCTGACCGGCCGTGCCGTAAGGACTGAGTCCGCCAGCCAACATGATGTCAGCTGGGCCTGTAGCGAAAGACTGACCATAGACCGCAGTGCCAGCCACCGTGCCACTGGCTACGGCTGTGGGAACACTGTCGCTCCCCGTGGGGTAGTCGTAATACACACCACCGTTCGGGTCGAAGTAGGCCGCCTTGTACCACTCGTCGACGCTCGGCAGGAAGTATTTTGCCTGGCTATTGCGGAAAAGGTTGTTTGGATTGTAGCCCGGGTCGCTCGGTGCCCAGAGTTGAAAATTGCCACTGCCGTCAAACTTGTAAGCGGGGGTGCTGTTGGCGTCGATGTTGAGCCAATTGATAAACTTGGCGGCTTCAAACCAACTTACACTCGTCGCCGGCTTGTCGGGGCCACGGGTGTCTTTCGTGATGCCGAGTAAACCCAAGGCGTTCGCCTTGTCGATCATCTGTTCCGAAATTTCGTATTTGCCGATGCGGTAGGCCACGGCCACCGAGCCGGCAGGATTAGGACTGCCCGTGGTATCGGCGGCATTGCCCGGGTTGCCGATGTCGACGAATTCGATATTGAACGTGTTGGCCCCATTGCCGAAGGTGTCGGCGCGAGCGATAGGGGCGGAGAAGAGTGTGAGGGCCAGTAGAATCAAAGTTGTGATGGTTTTCATAAGCAGGTCCTTTCGAAGGTGTGAAAGCAAGGAGGGAGATCCCAGGAGGAACAGGTTCGCGGTATACCACGCCGTAGTAGTAGTAGTAAAAGAAGATTTTTCGGAAATTATTTCGGGGGCGAGCAAGCATGGCCACAGCGGAGTACCGCCGTGGCCATGGCACCCTTATACTCCGCGCGGGCCTGAATGATACAATTCTCGAATCACAAGCGTCCGTAAACACGGGCGATGTAACCAGTTGCGTCGGACCTCAAAAACGTCTCACCGTAGGCCGCGCACAGTATAAATTGTCGAACCCGGGCAAAATCGCAGTTTTAGAGAGCGGCGTACACGTCGAATTTTCTTTGCCGCGCACGGGAGTGTCTTTGATCGAGATTCACTTATAGAAAGATGCTTTTAGTCGGTACTCGGTTGCGAGACGTTTGCAGCTTAGCGTTCCCCGGTCCCCACTCTAATTTATCAGGCAGCGATCCGAACGGTAGCTGGCCGGTTGTCGGTGCTTTCGGTTTCCTCTGTCCGCAACACAGGGATAATTTCCGCCAAAGCCTGCCGAACGATTTCGTTGGGTGCATCGAGCAGTTCGCTTAATTGGCCAAAATCATGCAATACCTCCAGTAGGCTGCGCGGCTGTCCAATTGCTTTCATGATTTTGTCATGTCCGGTAGGAGCATGTCGTTCGTTGGAGGCGTAGAGCTCTTCATAAAGTTTTTCGCCCGGCCGGAGTCCAGCGATTTCGATTTCGATATCTTCGTCGACACGGAGTCCAGAAAGTTGAATCATGTCCCGCGCGAGGTCGAGAATTTTTACCGGTTCACCCATGTCGAGGACAAAGATCTCGCCCCCCCTTCCCATCGCCCCTGCTTGAATGACCAACTGAGCGGCTTCGGGTATGAGCATGAAATAGCGAACCATGTCGGGATGCGTGACGGTCACCGGGCCCCCTCGAGCGATTTGCTCGCGAAAGAGTGGTACGACACTGCCAGCAGAATCGAGCACATTGCCAAACCGCACGGTTACCAGTCGACAGGGAGAAGTAGCAGCCTTGGCCTCGACATAGTTTTCGGCCAATCGTTTGCAGGAACCCATGACGCTCGTGGGATTGACTGCTTTATCGGTCGAAATCATCACAAACGACTCAACGCGGTATTCTTCGGCGAGGTCGACGAGATTCCTCGTAGCGAACGCGATGTTTTTGATCGCTTCCCCGACATGTGCCTCCAAAAGTGGAACATGTTTGTAGGCAGCGGCATGGAACACAATTTGAGGACTGTATTGGGCAAAAACGGCTTGGAGCCGACCTTGATCGGTGAGATCGGCTAGGGCTACGTGCGTTTCGATGTGCGGCGCCAGACGACTCAGCTCACGTTCGAGGAAGAACTGTCCTGTTTCCGAGCGATCGACCAACACGATTTTGGCTGGGGACAGTTCCAGGAGTTGGCGACAGATTTCAGAGCCGATACTCCCCGCGCTGCCGGTCACCATGACAACCTTATCGGACAGCCAATCACGAATCCCGGCGATGTCGAGCTTGATGGTCGGTCGACGCAAGAGATCGCCGATCGCCACTGAGCGGGGATTCACATCGACATCCTCGCGAAGCAATTGTTCGCAGCTGGGCAACACCTTAACGCGGAAAGCTTCACAACTAGCGAGTTCCACGAGGCTTCGCACATCTTTGCCGGGGAGTGTCCCGCTGGTTATGAGTACTTCGTCGATGGAATGTTTGGCGACCAAGTGTGAAATGTCGTTGCGAGTACCAAGCACCGGCACCCCAGCGATGCGCCGATTTTGAAAATTGGGTCGGTCGTCCACAAAGCCGACGACTCGATAAGTGAGTGTCGGGGCGATGCGGACGCTTCGGAGTAGTGCTTCCCCGGCATCGTTGGCACCCACGATCAACACCGACGCTCCAGGTGTCTTTCCCAAGAGCCAGCCCTTATCGCGGATCAGCCGGGGCAAGGTGCGTATCCCAGCCAGCATCATTAGTGTGATCCCCCAGTCGAGAAGTATCACACTTCGCGGGATTGTCACGGAAGTAATGAACAAGGTGTCGACTAGCGTGATCCCGATGGTGCTGATGGTCGTTGTTCGCAGGAGTAAGAGCATATCGCTGAAAGTGACATAACGCGCACAATCCAAGTGCAGCCGAGCGTACATCATCGAGATCAATTTTACCGCCACGACAAATACTGCCGACGAGTTAAATGCCGCCTGCGCGTAACCGCTCAAGTTGGCATCAAAGCGGAGCAAATACGCCACATAGTATGCCGCTAGGCACGGCACGGCAAGCATAAATAGAGCCGACAGTAAACGATGAGTGCGTTCAGTGAACATGATTTGGTCAAAGCGAGTTCGAGTGTGTGAAGCAAGCGAGTCTTTGCATTTTGCCTCGGAAGGCTTGCATTAACTTGTCTTGAAAAGTGGGATTGTCCGGTTGTTGGCTTAGGCACCAACGCCAGTGAGGTTCTGCTTGTTCATACTGCTTGAAATCTAGCAGGCTTTGGCCCAATTGATATCGGACCGCAAAGTTTTCGGGATTCGCTGAGCAGGCCACATGGAGGCTGTGGAGTGCTGCTCGCGGGTCGTTCATCTGTTTTTGCATTTGAGAGAGCGACAGCCATGTCGCGGCAGCCGAAGCGAAGTTCAATTTAGGCGATTGACGCTCTGCAACTTGTTGCGCGTAGGGCAAAAGGTGTTTTAAGTCTTCCCTGGTGCCGGATTGCTGATAACTGTGCCACAGGTATTCGAGGGACGTCCAGTCGGGGGAGAACAGTTGAACGAAATTGTCAGCGCTCATGCGGCCTGCCAAGATTTGCATGATGTGTCGTTGATGTTTTCCGGATCCCTGAAAAGCGATGCGCCACAACCGAAACGCTTCCTCAACTTTGCCAGCGATAAGCCGATACTTACCCACGGAAAAAAGCACTTCGGGATCGTAGGGTCGGACGAGCAAACTCTGGGAGTAATGATCTTCAGTGGACAGGGAATTGCGGCCTTCGAGAAAGCATAATTCTGCAAGATAAAGATAGCCTTCTCCCTGTAAGGGACACAATTCTAAGGCTCGACAAGCATGAAAATGTGCCTGATAAAGTAAGCGGCAGTTTTTTCCGAAAGCCGTTTCAAGCCACTGGCGGAGCGCTTGAGGCGAATTAAACTGACTGGCTTGAGCCGCTTCGCGAATCTGATTGATTGCCATCGGGTTGTCGTTTTTCTGCTGCAAGCTTTCAAAGCGACTGAGCAAACCCCCGGCTAATCGAATGTGCGCCCGAGCCGAATGGGGGTAGTCATGTACGACTCGGGCAAGGTGAATCAAGACCGAGGATGCGTTGAGTTCCTCAGCCTCGACAAGATCTGTTTGAGCTTCTCCAGGAGTGTGAGCCCTACGCTCGGCAGTCGCCTGGTGCGCATTGTCGGCCAGGAGATACCGGTCCCATTCTAAGGAAGTCCTAGCCGACGGAAAAAGTGTGAATACTGTCCAGGTTCCCACTAAGGCAGCGGCCACGCACATGTTGAATCGAGTGATGATACCGAGGGTTACTGGGGGAGTAAGATGCCGGAAAGATTGACTTGAGAATTGGGCCAATCGTGAAGCACAAGCTGCCAAGAGGATCGTGACGACGGCACATGCAGGGATGAACCACACAAAGTCGACAATTGCATGAACGGCGCTGGCCGCTAACGCAGCAGCGATTCCCCCGGTGAGGATTAGCTGTTCCTGGTCATTTCCCGCATGTCGCATTGCTCGCCAGCACCAGAATCCACATGTCCCTAGAGCAAAGATCAGCAGCACGACCCCGAGGAGCCCGTTTTCGGTAGCGATTTGCAGATACCCATTTTCAGCATGAGTGTATTCCGAAGGGATCGCTTCTTTCATGTAGAGCGGATAGATGAAGCGATGCGTACCCGCTCCCGAGCCGGTGAGGTGGCCTGCGCGAATGGCTTCGAGATTGGCCGACCAGACTCTCCGCCTCCCTCGAGAGGAATCAAGCTTATCGAGAGACTGTGAAGTGAGACTTTCAAGTCGCTCGGTCACTTTTTCGTATTCTCCACTGACCGAGAGAGCGGCCATGGCTACTACCGTGAGTAAGGCACCACACGCTATATGCTTGGATCTGACCAAGCCGAAATAGGAATAGATTGCGACGACTACGACAATCGCACTTGCCATAGCCAGGGCACCCCCGCGAGATAGCGAAGCAAGTATGGCTATCACCACCACAGTGATTCCCAAGTACAGTCCCATCCGGACAGGACTTGGATGCGAATCGCTGGCATGCTGCTTGGAGAAGTGATCCAGAGAGTTGCGGCTGCCCTGTATCGACTGCGACTTACCTCGGCGCAGCATTATCCAAGACAACAAACAAGTCAAACCCAGAACTAGAAAATGCGCAAAATGATTGCGGCTGGTAAAGCAGGCCTTGAGTTCGCCAATAGTATCGGTGTAGGGATATTCGTAGAACCAGAAGAATTTTCCGTTTGCCGTGAAGTATTGCACGATGCCGAGTGCCGCAACAATTATCGCCGAGTAGCCAATCCAGCGGATAATTTTTTTGACATCTTCGCGCGATTCCAAACGCTGGACGGTGGTGACGAAAAGCAAAACGTAAGCCACCAGCGTGGCGAGCGCAAGTCGTGTCTCTTCGGGAGCAAGTGAAAGGGTTTGCCACTTTCCTAAATGCACATTTGCCGAGGTGGTGTTGGTCCAAGTTGGCAAGATGTTAGCAATTCGCGGCGAGAGGGTGTTCAATAAATTGTCAGGCAATGGCACTAACTGAAAAGCCACGCAGGCGATTGCCGCTAGGCAAAGTCCGAGAGCCCCACCCCGGTGCCAGCAGGGTTTTTGAGCCAAGACCTGTCGCGAAAACCAAGCCAGGGCCGTAACGACGCAGAGCGACAAAATCACAAATCGCCCCAACATATGCCTCCCACCGAACAAGTGGGGGCCCGCAAAAATCAACGACCCTATCCCAAAATCAACAAGTTTCAAACACAAATTCGCCGTGAAATCTGGAGAGACTCTATTCGAAGCGGAACTGCTCCCGTGTCGGCGGTGTGAAGGATTCCAGTTTGACATTGAGGAAGGTCTCGAATGAGTAGTCCTTAAGCGGCTCGGCGTGGGCGAATCGGGGCGGGCGAATTGCTTCGTTCCCTCACAGGCGGAGAGCTCACGACTTCGCGCGACGAGTGCCGCTCGAGAGAAATTCTAGTGTCGACTCCTTCATCGTGTCCGTAGGAGTAGCCATAGCTCGACCCGTACCCATATCCGCCATAACCATAACTCTGAGAATCAATTGACAGGGCATTGGCCACCACACCTAAAACACGGCAGCCAGATGATTGGAAGCTTTCTACGGCGCGGATAACGGCACGTCGATGATTTTTCTCGGGACGAACCACTAGGATCGCACCATCAACCAATTGACCTACGATTTGGGCATCACTGACGGCTAGAATTGGAGGGCAATCGACGATAACTCGGTCGTAAGCGGAATCGGCCCAGGCAAGTAGTTCGACAAATGCTTGGCTACTTAACAGCTCTGCGGGATTAGGTCGCCGCAACCCTACGGGTAAGACGTGTAGTCCTTCGACTTCCGTCTCATAGACCAGAGAGGGGGCCGACTCGCTGGGGGGCAGTTTCGACGTAATAATTTCTGCAACTCCCGGGATGCCTTTGAGATCTAAGAGTGTGGTGAACCCAGGTCGACGGAGGTCGGCGTCTATAACCAAAGTCCGTTTGCCAGCCTGGGCAAAAGCAGTCGATAAATTGGCCGTGATGGTCGTTTTTCCGTCCCCCGGCTCAGAACTGCAGATTAGCAACCGCTCGCAAGCTGTGCCCGTGAGTGACAATGCCGTGCGGAGTGTACGGAATGCCTCGGTCTCGGGAGCATTTGGCATCGCATGTGTGTGGACAGTTTCCATACCCACGCCCGATAACGGCTCGAGTTTGCGGACCATGGCCAGCACCGGAACACCGAGTTGCGAAGAAAGCTCCTCGGGCGATGAAAACCGATCATCGAGAACGTCTTGGACATAAATTATGACGGTCCCAATCGCCATGCCACTGGCTAGGCAAATGAAGACAAGAAACCGAAGTTGGGGGGAAACAGGTACTCGATTGGGAACGGGTTCGCGAACTACAGTCGCTTGAATGGGTGCTTGTTCCTGACGCATATCGACAGTCGATATTTTTTCAAAAAGTAGGTCGTATTGCGATTCGAGCCGAGTCACTTCACGTTCCAACATGCGGAGTTGGACGACTTCGCCACTATGCCTAGCGGCCTCCTGCCGGGCCTCCTCAAAGGAGGCCGACAACTGTAGTTCTTTTTGATAAGCTTGGCGAACCCCTTGCTCCAGCATGTTCCTGACAATGGGTCCAAGTTGCTCGCTCTCTTGCCCTCCGAAGCGATTTCCCAATTTCTGGCGGTATGTTTGTAGATATTGCTGAATACTTCCAACTTGGTTCTGCAAATCAATCACACGAGGATGGTTCGGGCCATAGAATTTGTTAAGAGAATTCAAATCAGATTGTGCGGCCAGCAGAAGCTTTTGCTGGTCTTCGAGAATCCCGAGGTCTTCGGTGCTCATCCCCAGGGACGAGAGCAACAATTGCCGGCTGACGCTTTCCTCCATACCCACAAGGTGCTGATTGATGTCTTCGCCCCGTTGGAGAGCTGATTCAACCGAAGTCAAGGTGGCCTGCAATTCGAGGCGGCGTTCCTGAGCGTCTAGGAGAGCATCGTTCAGTCGGAGGGCTCTTTGCACAATCGGTTCCGTAATTTTGTCGTCCGCGTTAGTAGCGAGATAGCCCACCTGCTGGCTAAAGGTTTGCAGCTGGTTCTGTTTTTCGGATAACTTGGCTTCAAGTTCGCCCCCCTTGTGGAGCAAACTTTGCAGGGTTTCTCCGGCGGTTCCCCGATGTTTCTCATCGACGAATGCCAGGTAAGAATTGATGACGGCGCGCACGACTGCCGCGGCTGCCGCGGGATGTTTCGAGCGATAAGACACGTCGATGAAGTTGGTTTTGCGGGTCACCCGCGCACTTAAGTTGTCCGTGAGGGCCTCGACCCACTCATGCGCGGGCTTTCCGACGAGATCAACTCGATATCGAGCGGGGAGAGATTTGATAGCATTCTGCACGACAATCGGACTGGAAATCAACTTTTGGTGCGTGGCCATGGTGTCTTCCGACGTTTCATGGTCGCCGACCGTGGAGAGGTGGTCTTGTTTCTGTTGAATAATCAAAAGTTCGGAATTCGACGAATACTTGCGTGTGGCCAGTGAATAATAAACGGCTCCAATCAAACAATGCAGCATGATTGTTGTGATGATGACATGCTTGCGACGACGAACGATGCCGAGAAAGCGAGCCAGAGCGGCCACAACGTCAATCGAAGATAGCACTTCGGGATCGGCAGGCAACTGAGAGTGTGGTTGAGTTGTCATAGCGGGCCGTCGAATAGCGATTTAGCAGGTGTGGATTAGAAAATTCCGTTTCCCGTGACGCCGATCGTCAGGTGAAAGAGCCGCGAGAGCGTATCGAAGACGGCCGTTGTGGGGGTTTGCTCGATGCTGACCATGTCTCCCTCGGACAAGACCAGATTTTCTTGGCCATCGTGTTTGGCACGCTGCATACTGGCTTGGATTACCACAGGCTGCGGGCGTCCTTTGACGGGTCGGATGACAAACACCTTGTCGGCAACCACGGATGTGCAGCCCCCCGCGAGCGCAATCGCATCGAGCAGTCGCACGTCTTCGGCCAAAGGAAGCTCAAATTTACCTGGCGTTTTTACCAATCCACCGACATGTATCGTGCGTTTGGGTCGCGATTTGACCATCACCACATCGCGATCATCGAGTCGATAATCGCCGTGGCTGCCACGACTTGCGACTTCGGCAAGATTGATCCGCTGACTCAGGGGGCCTCCTTGCGCAGACGGAGCGCCCGCGCTGGTCGGTTGCTGGGCCAGGGAACTGTAGGCGGCGAGCATGATTGCATCGGAGCCCGAACCAGAATCGACGGGATTTGCCGGTTGGTCCTCGGCAAATCTGGTGTAATTCCCGTTGGCTCGAGCATGTTGCCGAATGATCTCCACCTCGGTGCCCGCTTCTTCCGTGAGCCCTCCCGCCAAGGCAATTGCGCTCACGACATCGCTCGAATTGCGCGGGACCTCGTGTAACCCCGGTTCTTCAACGGCTCCCAACACTGTAATGTGATTCACCGCTTTTTTCTTGAATTCGACCGTTACGTTGGGCTGAACATAGATGCCGCGCTCGACGGCCGCTGCTGCAATCTCTTGACTGGCATCAACGGGATCGAGGTTCCCTACTTGGACAGGACCAATCGGCGAGATATCGACGGTGCCGTCTTTGGCGACTCGCGCTGCAACAGGTATCGACTTTTCGTCATCGCGGCCGGTGACGATGGTCACGTCGAGCAAATCATCGGGACCAATCAGCGAATTGTCATAGCCACTCCCAGTCATGCGGGCCATGTTCACGCTCACATCCCCGGGACTCAGGCTCGCACGATATTGCGGCGGAAGATTATTGGCTCGAAAATTTCCCGAGCGACAACCGGTGACGGCCATACTCGACAACAACATCCAGACCAACAAGACTTGTTGAAATCCAAGTCTACAGGAGGCAAATCTCTCCAGAATTGGTTTCGAGTTCAATCGGTAAAATGTGATTGGCGATAGTCGCATCAATTCGGGTCTCGAGAATGTCATGCGGCGTGCTTCGAGTACCAGCACAAGCTGAAAAACGGAAGCAGCTAGGGCTGGCACGTCCAGCAAGCCTTGCCTCTCAGCTACCTCTGCGGGGAGGGTTGAAATACAAGCTCCGGCACTTTGGGACAAGTCCGTTTTGAAATCTCCATTCAGGCTAGGCTGCGCAACTTGCCCAGTGGGGGCCGCTTTCTTCTTGCCGCTATGGGCCGGGTGCCACTGCTGGCTTGTCCAGCAGTGATTTCTTGGGGGGAGCGTGCAAGCAACGCCGGGTACCACTGGCCCCGCCAGTGCTCTTTCGGAAGTATTACCGACAATGCCTGACGGGTAACTGTGAATGGCTCTTGCTGGCACATTAAGGTACTCTACTCGGCAAAGTTGTGATCCAATGCTTCCGGTCGGAGACCAGGGATTATTGGCAAGTCTGGATCCTGTTCTCGTGGTGGGTCATTCAAGTACCAACGGGCACTGGACCATTTCCAGTCGCTGGCTCTTTCCACCAGGCCACGGCGGACTGGATTCATGTGGAGATAATCGATGGATGAAAGAATAGTGCTCGGCTTCTGCAGATTCCGATCATATCCGGGCCCCTCCTGCCAGAAACGGAACGACATCTTGCCCGGCCGTTCCTGGATGGTGAGTCTATTCAACAGCCCAGAAGAGTTCGCTCGGAGTATTTCCTTGATCTCATGAGAAAACGGTTGCTTGATTGCGGCCAGCAACTCAGCCAGCCGAGGATCATCTGCCAAAGGATCGACGATCAGGTGGACATGTTCTGGCATAATAACGAAAGCCACAAGCTGCATAGTAGTTTTAATGCAGGCCTCGTCGAGAGACTTGCAGAACCGTCGTCGCCAGTCATCGTTGGTCAACAGGGGTATCCTTCGATATACTCCGCGCGGGGCTAAATGACACATTTCGCCGAGTCACAACTTTTCATA
>CALMBE010000722.1 GCA_937860165.1 uncultured Planctomycetaceae bacterium | reverse complement strand
GTGGTCCTCTGCATGTCTTCCCCAGCGCTGCGGCGAGGGACCTGGCTCGACGAGGTGGTGGCGGTGGCGGGTGACGCTGCGTTCGTCGGGATCCAGGACGGGATCGGGGACTACGCGTTCGTCACCGCCCGGGTCCCGCCGGAGCGGGTCGTCTGGGGGATGTTCGGGCTGACGAGCTGGCGGGCCGACCCGTCGACCGACGGCGTCCCCCGGACCGGGACGGCGTTCTGGCGGCCGCCGGGCGCGGTCCTGCCGTGGAGCGGCCCGCGCGCGGCGCGGTGCGGCTCGACGGCGCCGACATCACCACCTGGCTCGAGGGCCGTCACATCGGCGTCGTCGAGTCGAGGGACATCGAGCAAGAAAATCGCCGCGAACTTGGGAAGTTCAGCGTGTTGGCGTAAAAAGTTCACGGGTTCGACTTGTGGACTCCAGCCGGGTTTGCTCGTTCCCGTTGGATTTAGCGCCGTGCTAAGGTAGAACGATTCTTCCCCCTGCGGCGAGCCGTCGATCACCAGGAGCGGGAAGCTATTGGGTACATCGCAGGCAAAAAAACGCCGATTGTCGGCAGCGACCGGGTCGCCAGGAAGCTGGGCAACCAACTCGTGCGCACCCGCCGTGGGCAACGCCACTCGAAACCGACGAGTAACCTCTTCCCTTGGACCAACTTTGTCAAATGTCACTGCTGGTAGTTTTTGACCATCCTGAAAAACTTCCACAGGCACCGAATCGACGAGCTGATCACCGTAGTTCATCACGCTCAGTTGCATCCACATTTCCACACCCGCCGAGCGAATCCCTGACTCCGGTTCCAAGCGGGTGATGGCCAGATTGGGTCGCGACTGTTCGACACACTGGATCAAGTGCAGATCGGCAGAATTCGTGCGGAGCTCACTCAATAGTTGCCGGGCCTGGGGATTCTCGGACCACTGGCGGGCGCGAAAGTCGGAAACCACGTACACGACCAGGGCTTCCTCGGAATCGGCCCGGGGAAGACTCAGGGCAGCTTGGAAAACTTCGATCGGTCCAACGGCGGTCTCGGTGACAGGTTGGTTTTCCAAGAGTGCATCGACTTCTTCAGCAACTTTGCGATCCAGCGATCGGTTGGAGATCGGAACCTCAACTCCCGCGGAAAGTTGGGCCGTTTGAGAAAATCGCAAGAGAGTCAGTTTCTGCGTACCTACCGCAGAGGTTGCTTGATCCAAAATCGCACTCACGGCGCGTTTGGCTTGGTTCCATGCCGAGACATCTTCCCACTGGTCGCTCATGGAGTAGCTGTCATCCACCAGCAAGACGTGGTGGGTAACTCCGGAACCTAAGAGGCTCCCCCACTGCGACATGAGCACGGGGCCAGCCAGCATCACCACAGCCAGCAAGATGGCCGTGGTGCGGAGTGCCAGGAGCAAGAACTGCCGCAGCAAGATCCATTTCTTGTTTCGCTTTTGGCTTTCCAAGAGAAAGTCCATCGCCGCCCAGCGGACCGGCTGGTGGCGACGCATGTTGATCAAATGAATCAACAGCGGAATCGCCACCAGGGGCAAACCGATCGTGAGCAACGATTGAAACAGAAATGTCAACTTAGGGTTACTCCCGGGGGGGGTTAGTTTATTGCTATTGAACCACAACGACACAACGGTTTAAGGGGGGACTGGGGGCTGGGATTTGGGGGCTGGGGACCAGGGGAAATATCCGTCATTCCCGCGCAGGGCTTGCCCCTCGCGGAGGCGGGGGCGGGAATCCAGTTCTTCAACTCTTTCGTTGTTTCGTTGTGGTTAATTAGGGCCAATTAGTTTTTCACAAAGGAGGGTGCCATGGCCACGGCGGTACTCCGCTGTGGCCATGTTTTCTCGACAATTCACATGCTCACGTCGGAGTACCAGCGTGAGCATGGCACCCCAAAGTGAAAAAGTGATCGGCTCTGTGTGGATAATGAATGGTATGGTTTTTTGTGAAGCTGTTTGATGTGAGAATAAAGTACTCGTCGCTCAGCGGGTCCTGCCGACGGCGATGCGATGGCTGAGAAATGCCGCGAGCGCTGCGTCCAGTGGTTGGCTCGTGCGAATCAAGGCGTAATCGACCGCATGCCGCGCACAACCGCGTCGCAGTGCCGTCAAGAATCGATCGAGCGCTGCCAAATACCCCTCACGGAGTGCCCGCGGATTGCAGTTCAAGTAGTCGGGAAGTTCGAGTCCCTCAAACCGCGTTGGGCTTTCAAAAGGGAAATCGAGCTCGTCGTCGTCCATCAGATGCAAGACCAGTACGTCGTGACCCCGTTGGCGCAGCAGTCGGAGCCCGCGGAGTGTCGATTCTACATCCCCCAACAGATCTGAGACCAAGACAATCATGCCGCGTCGCGGGCTGGCCTCGGCGATCTCGCGCAGAATCGCCCCGGTGTCGGTCTTATTTTGCGGGCGATTGGCATCCAGAGTTTTGATGATGGAGTTGAGATGCTTGCGCGTGCTCATCAACTGCGATTGTGCGCGGATTGTGCTGTCGAACGCCACGCAGCCTACCGAGTCGTTTTGTTTAAGCAATAAATAGGCCAAACTCGCAGCAACCGTGGCGGCATATTCATACTTATTGAGTGCGCCCTCGCCATACTGCATGCTGGCCGATACATCGACCAGCAACAGGCAGCGCATGTTGGTTTCTTCTTCGAATTGCTTAACATACAGCCGGTCTTGCTTGGCCCAGGCTTTCCAATCGACGTGCCGCAAATCATCGCCGGGCGTGTACTGCCGATGCTGCAAGAATTCGACCGACTGACCGAAGTAAGGGCTGCGGTGCATACCGGTGAGTAGCCCTTCGACAATATGTCGAGCGCGGAGTTCCAGGCGGCCAATCCTGCGAATCGCCTCAGGATGCAAAAATCGCTTGGAATCGGGCGTCATTGGCCAAGTCGTCCTCCTGAGTTGGCGTGTCGGCGAGCAGGGTATCGATTACATGGTCGGAAGTGATCCCGTCGCTCTCCGCGGAGAAGTTCACTACCAAACGATGCCGCAGCACAGGCTTGGCCAGCGCTTGGATATCCGCAATGGTAACATACGACCGGTGATTCATGAGCGCCCGGGCTTTGGCACCCACGATTAAGAATTGCACCGCCCGTGGACCGGCGCCCCACGCCAATTGATCCGAAACAAAATCCGGGACCCCCTTTTCACCCACGCGTGTTTGCCGCACCAGCGACAACGTATATCGGATAATGTGTTCCGAGA
>CALMBE010000721.1 GCA_937860165.1 uncultured Planctomycetaceae bacterium | reverse complement strand
CCGTTGTAAACTCAAATCGGTCTATCCCAAGATTAGGCTGTGACAAAGCACTAGGAATGGGATATCTTCTCCAAATGTTGGACTAAAGAAGCTACGTTCTTCAAAGCGTAGATTTTTTAATGTGTTAAGTAAATCATTATTTAACACTCCGGCACCGCCTAGCTCAACTTGATTGCGTCCAAATGTACGCCCCAGATTTTGGCTGAGTGTCCTGTGACCTCCGAGTAACTGTAAGCCGGTACCGCCGCTTACTGGCGGATGACGAAGTGGCAATAATTCGCCTACAGCATTTCTCCCTCTAGCTGATAAGACTATCGAACTCAAACCATCATCCGACAATCTAACAAACCCATCGATGGTACCCAGTGAAGTATTCCGAGAGAAAACTACTTCCTGACCATTTTGGAAGGCACGTCTACCTGCCTGATCTACACCGAAGTCCCTCAAAGCCCTGACTTGCGAGAGTTGTGGTCTCTTTGAGGCAGATAATATTGGAAATGCGGTACGAAGTCCGTGTTGGAGGAATGACGCGGCACCGCCTGCAAGGAAGTCAAGCGGAGACCCTGATGACTGTAATCCTTCCGAAGTTCCTTGGAGATTGACCCCGGGAATTCCTAATCTAAAGGATTCATTATTGTGAAAGTTCGCCGCGAAGGCAATCGTGTCGATGCCGGTTCCAATGCTCTGGAATAGGAAAAATAGCTGATTGCTTGGTAAAGCCAACGCCACATTATCCAGCCGGAGGCCGCTGAATTCATTGCGAATGCGATCTTCCTCCAACCTTGCTCCGTTCAGTGTATTGGAAGCGACTTGGTTAAAGTGAGGGAGACCAGCCGTTTGAATTAGGGAACTTTCGAGCGAACTGATACGTGTTTGTACGTCATTCAATCGCCCTGCCATGGTTAGTGCTTCCTGAGCCTGACTCAGAGTTCCGCTAGCCAAGCCGAACTGACCAAGTCCCACATCACCACCAAACCGAGGTCCGGCAAAGAATTCACCTGATCCAAAAGTGCCGAAACCGAAATCGGAAAACCCGAAATCATCAAACGCATATTCTGAAAACCCAAAAGGAGTCGAAGTGAAATCCGTGAAGAAATCACCGCTCCCGATACCGAGGTCTCCGAAATCGAAGTCTAAGTAACCGAAATCACTGAAAGCAATGTCATTGCCGAAGCCGAAGTCGTCGGAGAAATAACCCTCGCCGAACAGCCCGCTGGGGTCGCGGTAGTTCACCGGGTCGTTGCCCGCGTAGCGGTAGAGATTGGCATCGCCCCCGGCGAAGCCGATGGGGTCTTCGCTCAGGAACCCCGAGTTGGCGGAATTGGTCGATGCTTGGCCGAAGCTGCCGCATACTATCAAAGTTGGAATTCTGGCGATGGTGCGAGCCGCTGGGAGCGGGGACTGATACGCCGGGAAGCGCTCCTGATATACCGTCAATATCTCCGGCAGGTAGCTCGAAGCGTGGCGGCAAATCGCCCCCTCAGGCGGCGTTGCGTCTGCTCAAGGGCTGCTCGCCCTCTTGCGGTCTAGCTATTAGAATATCGCGTCGTCATCAACTCCCATGGCATCTCAGATCATGAATCCCATCTCCCCCCGTTTTCGTGACACCCTCGACTATGCCGCGACGCTCCACGCCACGCAGACGCGCAAAGGGACTGCCATCCCGTACTTGTCGCACTTGATGGCTGTGGCGGGCCTAGCGATGGAATATGGAGCGACCGAAGACGAGACAATCGCGGCCTTGCTACACGACGCCGTCGAAGATCAGGGGGGTGAACCAACGCGACAAGAAATAGAACGGCGGTTCGGGGCAAACGTGGCCCGGATCGTCAAGGATTGCAGCGATACGGACGAAATCCCCAAGCCACCCTGGCGGAAAAGAAAGATCGCCTATGTCGAAGGATTGCGGCATCACGACGACTCGACGCGCCTGGTCTCGGCTTGCGACAAGCTGCATAATGTCCGCTCGATCCTGGCTGACTATCATCGAATTGGTGACGCGGTGTTTGACCGCTTCACCGGTGGCAAGGATGGTACGCTCTGGTATTACCGCTGGCTGGTGGAAACCTTCAAGGAGTTTGGTCCGCAATCCGTGGCCGAGGACCTGGAGCGTGCCGTGGGTGAACTCGAAAGGCTGGCGGCCGATGGTCGCAGGGCGTACACACCCTTGAGTCCCGATGAGAAAAAGCATCTGTTTGACCAACTTGCGGAGATCGAACGGACCCAACAGGAACTCGGCCTGGACCAAGACTATCCCCGCAATTATGGCGGCGAACCTCGGGAAGCCTGAGAGCATTGTCGGGCGCACGATGAGGATTGATCTCGCAACGACCAAGTTCAAGCAGTTGGCCAATCGGTCGCGGCCCGAGCCTTACTTCTGCAACGAGTGTTCCCACTTTTTCGGAGAATGAGTGGGTTAGGTGGGCTTTGCCGACGCTCAGCAGCAAGATGCGGTTGGATGACCGGTGGTCCGCAGGCGTGACCCCGGCATCGGTGATGGCCGTCCACAGGTCCGTGGCGGCCGCGTTGGGGACCGCAATCTCGACGCCTGCTTCGCCCGTGTAGCCGGTGCCGGCAACCACGCACGGCGTGCCCTCCCAGCTCAGCTGGCTGACCTTGAAGCGTCCGACTGCAGCGGCCTCGGGGAAGACGGTCGCCAGCTTCAGTTTGGCCTGCGGTCCTTGCACCGCCAGCACGGCGCGATCGTGCGTTGTCTCTTGTCCCCCGATCGCGGCGCGGACACGATCGGTGTTGGATGCATTGGGCATGACGTCGAACACTTCGGCGTCGATCCACCACACGATGATGTCGTCGAGCACGGAGGCATCGACCTCGTCGAGCAGATGCGTGTACTGGGCACGCCCCGGCGCGATCTTGTAGAGGTCATTGGTGAACGCGAACTGCAACCGCTCGTCGGCATCGCTGCCCTCGACACGCACGGTGCCGAGGTGTGAGACATCGAAGATCACTGCGTCGTTGCGACACGCCAGGTGTTCGTCGAGGGTGCCGATGGGATAGGACAGCGGCATCTCCCAGCCGCCGAAGGGAACCATCTTGGCGTCAAGTTTGCGGTGCACCGCGTCGAGCGGGCTCTGTTCGAAGTCGCTCATCACACGGCGTGACGAGCCGACGCTGCGGCAGATGCGCCGGCGAGTTCGACGATCGTCGAGTCGAGCTCGGACTTGACTCCACCGATGGCCAGCACGTTGAGCA
>CALMBE010000720.1 GCA_937860165.1 uncultured Planctomycetaceae bacterium | reverse complement strand
CCACAGTTATCTCACGTATTTGCGAGATCGGTTGCTGTTGGCACGCGAACTCCTGCACGAGAGCGGTAGCGTGTTCGTGCAGATCAGCGATGAGAATCTGCATCATGTGCGCGAACTAATGGATGAAGTATTTGGTGCGTCAAATCTAGCGGCACAGATCAATTATCGGAGCATGACGCCTCTCGGACAAAAGGGTCTGGCGTCGGTCTACGACTATCTGGTTTGGTATGTCAAGGATACCTCCAGAGTGAAATTTCGACCTTTGTTCCAATCACAGGCACTTGAAGGACAAAGCGAATTTCGCTTTCTAGCGGAGGAGAATGGTGAATATCGAAAACTTGAATCCAGTGCTGTAGAGTCGTTATCAAAACCTCAACTTCAATCAATCTTTAAGCGTTCTGACCTCGCTTCGTCTGGGTATACACCTTCATGCACTTACGATTTTGATTATTTAGGTAGGAATGTGAGTCCTAGAAGCGGGAAAAGCTGGCGTACTCATGCTGAGGGTGTAGAGAGATTGAAATCGGCCCACAGACTGTTTTTTCTGGGGGATAGAATTTACTTTCGGCAGTTCTATTCAGATTTCCCGTACATGCACTTAGAGAACAGTTGGCAGGACACCGCCGCGGGCTTCGGTGCTCCCAAGTCTTATGTGGTTCAAACTCACGAGAAGATCGTTCAGCGTTGTATGCTCATGACCACCGACCCTGGCGACCTTGTCCTCGATCCGACCTGCGGGAGCGGGACAACGGCCTACGTCGCCGAGCAGTGGGGCCGACGCTGGATCACCTGCGACACGAGCCGCGTGGCGGTGACTCTTGCTAAGCAGCGGCTCCTCACTTCGGCGTTCGATTACTACGAGCTGGCTCATCCCGAAGAAGGAATCGCCAGCGGGTTCGTTTACAAGACCGTCCCGCATGTGACCTTGAAATCCATCGCCAACAATCCCGAGATCAAGCCGGGGATGACGCGGGTGGAGATCGACACGGCGATTGCCCGCTATGCCGATCAGGAAACGCTGTACGATCAACCAAAGATCGATAAACAGAAGGTCCGCGTCACGGGGCCGTTTACGGTGGAGGCGGTTCCTGCGGTGACGATAGAACCGATAGACAGCGATCCATCTTTAAGCGAGCCTAGGGGTTTATCCCCTCGGTCCAAAACCGGGGGGACAAGCCCCCCGGCTCGCGAGTTTACTGCCGATTCTTCGATTGCTCGTAGCGGTGCTACCGCGCGGCAGGAGGATTGGCGGTCGGAACTCTTGCAGACGGGCGTCCGTGGCAAGGGTGGCGCGCATATCGACTTTTCACGGTTGGAGCCCTTGCCCGCGTTGCGCTACTTGCACGCGGTGGGTGAGACGAAAGGCGAAGACCGAGGGGATAAACCCCTCGGCTCGCAAAGAGTCGTTGTCTCATTTGGTCCCGAACATGCCCCCATCGAGCAGCGACACGTCGATCAGGCACTCGACGAAGCGGAGAAGTTGCGCCCGAAGCCCGACTTGGTGCTGTTTGCCGCGTTCCATTTCGATCCCGAAGCGGCCAAGGACATCGACGAAACGGTCTGGCCGGGGGTCGAGGTCCACAAGGTGCAGATGAATGCCGACCTGCTCACGGATGATCTCAAGAAGAAAAAATCGTCGAACGAGAGTTTCTGGTTGATTGGGCAACCTGATGTGAGTGTGGAGAAGGTAGAAAGCGAGCCGGACGGTTCATCCGCCCGGTCT